>CAINWE010000498.1 GCA_903854365.1 Oligoflexia bacterium | reverse complement strand
GGTGCGGTGAATACCGACTTTCCTTATTTTTTTCCACAACCCTTCAGTGGCTTCGAAGTCCAACAAAGAACGGTACTACTCAATCCAGGGCTTTTCGCCAACTTCACTTGGGAACCTAAAGGCAGTCGATGGTCCGTTTTTAGCGTTTTAGCTCCCCGGATCTTCTTCTATAAAAACCGCGGTGCAGCAGAACCCACATTTATGAAGGGCGGCTATTCACCTGAGAACAAACCAGAAGTGATTATTGCCCTCCAGCCTACCGTGAACTATCAGATCTCAGATCTCGTGGGGATCTCTCTCGGAGCTAAAATTGACTACCGAAAACACGTTTTGTCGAGCTGGAACCCATTCATGGCGGATCTCGCCTCCAACGGCAGCAACCCCGCGTGGCGCTTAGCGCCGATGAGTGTATTTTTAGGCGCCACCCTCAAGGTATCTAGCGCCTTAACGCTTTTTCCTTTCATTGCAACCTATCCGATCAATGCTCAACGAATCGATGCAAACACTGGCAAGCAGGCGAGCCTCTTGGAAGCCACCTCACTGGGAATGTGGGTGCGCGGAACCCTTTTTTAGATTCGCCGCACGCCCATCTGCGAGATTGACACTAAGAATCGCAACGAGTATAAACAGCCCATGTTTGGAATTTCTGGTGAACATCTTCTCATTCTCAGTATTGTTCTGCTCATTTTTGGACCACGACGCCTCCCCGAACTTGGTAATACACTCGGCAAAGCGATTCGAAACTTCAAAGATGCCATCGCAGGCGTAGAAGAGGCAAATTACAGAAAAATTGAAGATCGCCCCGCCCAATCTGCGATCCCCGCAACGCAGCCACCTCAACAAATTCCCGGTGACGCAAAACAGCCCTAGATCTTAGGTGCGCCAGCCGGGAGACAACAAAACCTTGCAGCGAGCCGCGTTGCTCAAACCACACATCCCTTGTTCTCGTTTGATGATCAAGCAGTTTTGATCCAGAGAGTGACTCCTCACCTATGAAACGACTGAAAAGCATGACTCTGCCCTGGCTTCGATTCTTTGGATTATTTTGCGCCCTCAACTTAAACTTGAGCCACGCTGCCCAACACTCGCCCCAAGCCCACCTCGCATTTGAAAGAATTCATCACTGGGTCCAAGCGAGCATCGAAAAGGAACACTCAGGATACCAAGGCTGCAAAACACGGCTCCAAAGCACTCGGAGAATTTTCGCCCAATCCCTGCAATCTTTTGAACTCAACTACGATTACCTCATCCATCACCTTGCCTCCACCTTACCTACCAGCAAGCAGCGCTGGCTAGAGGCAGAGACCGACCCTCAAGTTACCGATGAACAAATCGCGCTTTCGGACACGCGGATCGAGGAACTTCAAACCATCCTCTTTCATGATGCGCTCTCACCTACTTTTGAAGAATTGGTTTTAGATTTTCAGCGATTTTTACAAATCGACCTCAAAACAAAACATGAGCTTCATAAAAACTGCCTCTCCTCGAGCGGGATTTTTCTCACCCTCGGAGCTTTCGGGGCCGCGAACATGTGCTGCATGGGAATTCCCGGCTTAGCCCTGGGAAGTTACCTCGCCTGTTCAGGTATCGTCTGCGAACTTTACGCTTCGCCTCAAGAACTGTTCCCACCAGCGCTACCCAGTCTGCAGGAAGGCCAAAAAACGGAACCTTCTAGCCTACTCTCCTGCCCCGGTCGCTCGATTCCAATGTGCTTACCAGCTCCCTCAGAAATTCACGCACGCTCACTCGAGGCAAAACAGCTCGAATCGAAGATCCAAACTCTCTCCGTTCCCAGGGTTCTAGAAACCGAGTTCTTGATGCTTGTTTTAGCAACCCACTACCACCGTACGAGCTTCGGTATCGCTCCCGACCCTAGGCCTACGTCGGACACATCGTTAACCGGAGCTTCCCAATCGATCTCGTTACTCTCGGAGCCACTCACAGCAGAGGAACTCCCGGGCGATCACACGGCGCCGACCCGCAGACTCGGCGAAGAAATTTGTCCCATTTGCCTAGAAGGAGACACCATTGCCCTCGGTCATCTGAGAATGACCTACTGCCAACATCGGTTTCATGCCAATTGTTTACGAAAATGGCTCAACGAAAAGACAACCTGTCCAATCTGTCGCAAGGCCATCCACTAAGTAGAAGACGTTCGAAAACTCAAACGAGTTAATTCGGATATTTCAGGTAGTAAATATCTGGAAGATTGCGACTATATTCTTCTAAATCCAACCCGTAGCCCACTAAGAACTGATCTTCAATGGTGCGACCAATGTATTTCACTGGAACATCCACAACGCGTTTAGACGACTTGTCCAAAAGAGTCACGATCTCAACAGAAAGCGGGCCGGCGGACTTCAACCTTTCGTAAAGAAACTTCAGGGTCCTACCGCTATCAATAATCTCTTCCACAATGAGCACATGCTTATTTCGAATGTCAGCCTGAATATCCTTCAGAATAGTGACGGTGCCACTCGAAGTCCTCGCTTTGCCGTAACTTGAAAGTCGGACGAACTCAATTTCTGTCGGCACCTTAATCTGCCGCAGCAGATCGGACATAAAAAGAACCGCCCCCTTGAGAACACCTACCAAGACCAGTTCTTGACCTGCATAATCCCGATTAATTTGCTCTGCAATCACTTGAATCGCTGCATCGATTTCATGGCGACTCAGATATTTCGTAAAGTTCTTTTCGTCCAACATACAGGCCCTTCGTGGTTCGATCTTAAAAAATATATTTTGCCGATTTTACCTAGGATTTGCAACCTAGAACTTCAGGGATTACCAACGCCGGATCAAATCTTTCACAAAATCCTGAGCGCTCCCATCCAAACGCGTCAAACGATAAACGCTCTCGGTAATGGGCATAGAAATCCCTCGAGCGGAGGCAAATTGCCAAACATGCTCTGCCGTTCCAACGCCCTCAGCTGTACTGCCTAATTCTGCAACAATTTTTTGCAACGGCTCTCCCTGAGCCAATCTAAATCCGACGCGATAATTTCTGCTCGCAGGCCCCCCACAAGTCGCCAGCAAGTCACCCATCCCTGCCAAACCCAAAAAAGTTTGAACATCGGCCCCCATGGCCTTTCCAAATCGCACCATTTCATTCAGGCCTAAAGTAATGAGCATGGCTCGCGAGTTCCAACCCAAACCCAGCCCATCCAAAGCCCCTGCAGCAATGGCTAAAATATTTTTCAACGTACCTGCCCACTCGACTCCAACGAGGTCAGAATGAGTAGAGACCAAAAACTGAGGCCCACGAAGGAGGATCTCACCCGCCTGACAAACCTCCGCAAACTCAGAAGCCACGACGGTCGCGGCGGGTTCCCCGCGAGCGATTTCGCTCGCCAAATTCGGCCCACTCACGACCCCAACCCGACGGGTCGGTAATTCCTCCACGAGAATTTGAGAAATTCGCTTCAGACTGCCGCCTTCAATCCCCTTGGTAGCATGCAAAACAATCTCATCTCCCCTCATCAAAGGAGCTAACTCACGAGCTCTGAGTCGACATGCGCTCGAAGGCAGGACCCAAAAGATCGCATTCACAGTACCCTCCAGCGCACTCACCATCGAGCTCGTGGCGACCACCTTCTGATCGAGCTGGACCTGCGGTGCATACCGATTTTGAATGCGTGTTGAATTAAATTGTCGGACCTGATCCTCGTCCCGCAGCCAAATTCTGACAGAACGACAGTTCGATGAGAGGAGGTGAGCTAAAACCGTGCCCCAACTGCCACCTCCAATCACTGCGATATTTGAACTATGCCAAAAATCCTTGGGAGTCATTTTGTCCGAATTGATTCTTTCTCCCGCTGAGTTCAACCAATCGAGAAAGTCCATACCCAGACAGGCGGTTTCTATAATAATAAAGGAGATTCATGTCCTCAGTCCAGATCGTCCGCTCAGAAACTTTGATCACCTTGGCATCGTGATAGAGGCCCAATTGCCGAATTCCGTCCCGAACCCACACTCGAACATCCAAACTACTTTCAATTTCTTCGGAGAGATGGAGCTCTCCTTTTTGCGCCAGCTGGATCAAGCGGGCTCGATCCCGGTCGGCTGCCTCCAAAAAATCACCCCATGGCAAAGTTCGCTGAGCGAGGGATAACCTCAAAAATCGAAACAAATCAAAATCGGGGTAACGAGCTCGCAAAAGTTCAAAGTAAGAAAACGCAACCAAGTGAGAGGTGAGTACGGTATTCTCCTTATGAAATCGATCCGCAATTCGCTGCCCTAACTCTCGGGTATACTCGTGATCCCTTTGTGAATCTTTTCTCAACTCACCCAAACTCGTTAGCCATCGATCCGGCTCAATAAACAATCCATTTGAGCCAATCGAACGCCCGTCCTCATCGACAAAGTTGCCAAAAATATCAAGCGCTCGCCCTACTCGGACCGTGACACTCGATTGAGCAGCGAAGAGTTTCCAAAGAAAACCGACCACTTTTCCGAGCTGCCAAGACTCGTCTACTCCCTGAATAAAGCGATGCTTTCCAGCCTCTCCTAAATAGTTCTCAATCAGAGATCCGGCCTCGAGCACGTAGTGATAACTCACCACCATCGGGACGATAAAGACCTTCGATTTCGCCCGACCCTCGATCATGCCTTCGATTTGCGCCTCGAGACCAGTCCCCAAAAGTCCTAGTTTTAAATGACTTTCAATCGCTCCACTTCGGGATCGGCCGCCCCCTGGGAAAAAAATCGAGTGAATCCCCTCTTTGAGAATTCGAGTACTATAATTTTTCAACGTCTGCCGATAAATGCTGTTCTGCTTATTACGATCCACCGTATAAGCTCCTAGGCGGCTCATAAAAAAGCTCAGAACAGGATTGGAAAATAAATTTAACCCAGCACCGTAAGCAAACGGTGGCAAAGACATGAGATAAATGACGTACCCGACCAGCAAACTATCTAAATTGCTTTGATGCGTGGGAACTAAAAGAATCGTTCCTCGTTCGGACAACTTTTGCAGGGCTTGGATCTCCCCCAAAATCCGAATCCGTGATTGCAAAGACTCCGTCATGCCCCAGGGCAAAAATCGCCTCACACTCGCAGCATTGAGCATCCAGCTAAATCCCCAGGGTACAGCATGAGTGGCGATTTCGTAGACCGCGGGATCAAAAAACCCACCGACTTCTTGAGCATAGTGATCGACAACAGTCTTGAGAAGGTCCTTTCGATCGACCTCCGCCGCAGGTTGGAGTAAACCGCTCTGAACCTGTTTCCACAGCTTTTGATCCCGCTGGACTCGGGACCGAGTAAAGAGATTCCAACGCATTCCCCGCAGCCTCAGCCGCTCAGCATAAAGCGCCTCACCTAAAAGAACATCCAGTGAAACTCCAGCAAAATTTTCAACCGTGCGGTCGACCACCTGTTGCAAAATTCGAGGTCGGATCGATTGAAAAAGAGTCAATGGGCCCGCAACACTCGGAACACGGCGTAGTCTAAAACGCTTCTGTCGAACGGTCACACCTGCCGTCTGTTTGGCTTTTTCAATATCCCCCATCGACTGATCTCACCTTAAGGATTGCAACCTGACCAACACCTTTTGCATTTCAACTTGCTTCGTCCTCAACTCAACTTGACGCGCCTTCTCTTTCTCGACTAAAGCAGCCGGAGCGCGACTCAAAAATGTCTCCTGCGAAAGCTTGCCCTCTACAAACGCGAGATCAGCATGGAGCCTTTCTATTTCCTTTTCAACACGTTTCAACTCCTCAGCTACGTTCACCAAACCCTGGAGCTGAATTCGAAACTCCAAAGCCGGCTGAGAAATCCGAATGACAGACTCTCCTGCCTCTGCAGGGGTAGCCACTGGGACCAAAATAAATTTTTCAATCCGACTCATGAACTGAATCTGCGCAGAATGTTTTTCCAAAAACAGCTCTGCAATCCCGTCGGCCGCGCCATATTTGACCGTGAACTCAGTCTTAGGCGAGATATTATTTTCCCCTCTAAAATTGCGAAACGATTCCACCACGCCTTGAATCGAAGCCAATGCTCCTTCCGCCTCTTCACTCTCGAAAGCGGGTCGAAATTTAGGAAACGGCTGCAACATCAAGGTGGATACATCAGGCAACCCGAGCTGCGTTCGAGTCGGATGAGAAGCCAGAGGAACCCACGGAAGTGATCTCCAAAGCTCCTCGGTCACAAAAGGCATGAACGGATGCATCAAAGGCAATAGCTCGCCGAGCACATATCTCAAAGTATAAATACTCTGAAGTCTCCGCTCCCCACCTTCACGCAGCCCCAACTTTGACAACTCGATATACCAGTCGCAGAACTCATGCCAAGTAAACTCATACAGCGCCTGCGCTGCAAGATTCAGTTCAAACTTTTCGAGACCCGACTCTACTTTCTGAATAGTCTTCTGCAATCGAGAAAGGATCCACTGATGATGAACCATCAGTTCTCCTCGATGTTCAAGCATCCAGTTCGTGAGCCCCCCGAGCGGCTCCTCCACCGGCCCGCCCTGGGCAGGGTCCATTTGCAAATGAAAAAATTTGGTTGCGTTCCAAAGCTTATTACAGAACGCCCGGTAGCCTTCGACTCGATCTACAGAAAGTTTAATGTCACGGCCTTGACCAGCCATCATTGCAAGGGTGAACCGCAGAGGATCGGCCCCGTGCTGCTGGATCACGGTCAAAGGATCAATCACATTCCCTTTGGATTTGGACATCTTCTCGCCCTT
>CAINWE010000497.1 GCA_903854365.1 Oligoflexia bacterium | reverse complement strand
GCATGACCTGTTCGTAGTCGGTGATTTTGGTGGTGACGAGATAGCGTTTTGAATCAGGAGTCTTCTTGAGTCGAGCTAAAAAGTCCTTCGTTACTCCTTCGAGATCTTCGCCTGAGAGTTCGACCGTGGTCTGGTCGTTGTTGAGATGATCAGAAAATGAGTTTTGTAGTTCGTTGAGTTTTGTAAAAAGTTGGGTAACCTTAGCTAAAGCTGCGTCAGGAAGTTTAAGTCCGCTGGACTCAAATGCTTCTAAAGTTTTGTCTAGAAGTCGTTTTTCTTCGGGGGTGCGTGGCTTTTGTGTCTTTAAAGCGTCGTAAAGATCTCTGCGGCTCATGAGTTTGACTTCAAAATCCCCTGTCATTTGTTCGCACTGGGCTCCTTCGGAGTGGATACCGGGATCAGTTGAAACGTATTTCATAAAGCCTAAGGGTAACGTACTGTCGGCAAAATCGGCTCTAGCCGCTTCAAGAGCGAGAACGGAATTCTCGAAGGTTCGCTGCGATTCGGGAAGTTTAGCGATTCCGTCTGCCGCTGCTTGAGCCGTTTCGATGGCGGATTGACAGAGGCGAGTCAGTTCTCCCGATTCATAGTCGGATCGGATAAAAGAAAGGGGCGAAATATCCTTTTTCATGTTTTCTCCTGGAGTCAGAGACGTTCGTTCAACGTTCGCCTGAAGAAACTTACTAGGCTTGGTGTTGTTGATGAGTTGAGCGTCCATGAGTCGATTGGGTGGGGGTGTTTCTGTTTGTAAAACCTGCTTCATTGCTTGGCACGAACTATTGGTTCCGAGGAGAATGAGGGCGAGGGGGAATTGAACGATCAGGTTTCGGCTAGACATTCTCAAAAGCCTCCCAGTCAGGTGAAGTGTTCAGGTCACTATGTCAAAGTCCTGATCCGTGTCAAGGGAATCTAAAGAAACTAGAATGAAATGTAGAATACGGCGAGGGATCACTCCGTAGTCTTCTCTTCATAAATTTAGTTTTTTTCGTTGTCGGCGCCCGGCAATTTATATAGAAGGGGCTCCAAATGTTTGAAAACTTGGGAGGTTCTCGCCTTGGTACAAGATTTTATTGATGGAAAGTGGATGAATTCCCTGGGTAATACGTTTGTTCCGGTTTTTAATCCGGCTAATGGGCAAGAGCTTGCTGTCTGCCCATTAGGTACGACAGCAGACGTAGATCGGGCTGTTCAAGCTGCCTCTCGTGCTTTTGTGAGTTGGCGACAAGTTCCCAGCGTAGAACGGATTCAGTATCTTTTTCACTTGAAGACCCTTCTCGATGCCCATCTTGAGGAAGTCGCTGCGCGCATCACACAGGAACACGGAAAAACCCTCTCTGAGTCTCGCGCCAGTGTGCGCAGAGGTATTCAGATGGTTGAGGCTGCTACAGGTATGCCGACTTTTCAGCTGGGTGAATACGCTGAAGATATCGCCCGGGGAATCGACTCCTATTCAGTTCGTAAGCCTTTGGGGGTTTTCGCTGGCATAGCTCCGTTTAATTTTCCGGCGATGGTCCCTTTTTGGTTCTGGCCGTTTGCCATTGCGTCTGGAAATACGTTTGTCCTTAAGCCGAGTGAACGAGTGCCACTCACGCATCAGCTTATTTTTGAATTGATTGAGAAGATTCAGTTGCCCAAGGGGGTTTTCAATCTCGTTCATGGTGGTAAAGACGTGGTAGATCGCCTTTGTGCTCATCCCGACGTGAAGGGGATTTGTTTCGTAGGGTCGACACCTGTAGCTCGTCACGTTTATACCACAGCGACTGCGCAGGGTAAGCGCGTTCAGGCTCTGGGTGGGGCGAAAAATTTTATGGTCATGCTTCCCGATGCAGTCATGGATAAGGCCGTGCCGACCGCCCTTGAGTCAATTATTGGGTGTGCTGGTGAGCGTTGCCTTGCCGGTTCTGTGGTCGTTTGTGTGGGAGACGAAGCGTATCGTCAGGTGTCTGAGCGGATGGTAGCTTTGGCGTCAGATGTATCTGTTGGGGATGGTATGGATCCTCATGTCCAGATGGGCCCAATGATTTCTAGGGAGTCCAAATCACGGGTCGTCTCGCTGATTGAGAACGCTTTGAAGGACGGGGGCAAGCTTTTGGTGGATGGTCGGAAGAACGTCGATCATTTGCCCGGCTATTTTTTAAGGCCAACTGTGATCGGAAACGTGGTCGAGTCCATGGAAATTGCGAAGGAAGAAGTCTTTGGTCCAGTGGTGCTTTTGGCTCAAGTCAAAACTTTGGATGACGCCATTCAGTGGCTGAATCGAAGCAATTACGCAAATACGACCACGCTCTTTACTTCGAGCGGTGCGGCAGCGAGAAAATTTAGCGTCGAGGTTGATCCGAGTATGATTGGAATCAATATCGGGGTTCCGGCACCGATGTCTTTTTTTAGTTTTGGAGGAACGAAGGACTCCTTTTTTGGAGATATTAAGGTCCACGGGGCCGAAGCGGTTCAATTTTTTACTGACAAACGAACGATCACGCAGCGTTGGATGGCTGATTCTAATATTTGGTAAAAACATATCAGAGGGAGAGATAATGGAAAATTCTAAAGCGAATGTCATGAGCAAAGAAGCAATGATTCAATTCAGAAAGAATCACTTTCTTCCGACCGCAACGCTCTATCACAGAAATCCACTCCACCTCACTCAGGCCCAAGGAGAATGGGTTTGGGATAGTGAGGGCAAGAAGTATTTGGATGCGATTGGGGGGATTGTTTGTATTTCAGCAGGTCATAATCACCCAAAAATCAAAAAAGCTCTGATGACCATGCTGGAAGAGGACACGATTCAGCATACGAGTACCCTCTATTTGAATCAAGCCTCGGTGGATCTCGCAGGTCGTCTATTGGAGGAGAGTCCAGAGGGGTTGGACCGTGTTGCTTTCACGAACTCAGGCTCAGAGGCAAATGATTTGGCTTTCTTAGCGGCTCGACAGGCTACTGGCGAGACGATTATCATGAATTTGAGGCATGGTTATCACGGCGGAACGGCTGGCACCTTGGCTCAGTGTGGACATGGAACCTGGCGTTTTCGAGCGCAGCCTGTGGCGCAAGCCACATCAGCCCTGGAACCGAATTGTTATCGCTGTCCTTTTGGGAAGGCGCCGGATAGTTGCTCCTTAGAGTGCGCTAAGAATATCGAGACGACGATTCAGACCACTACCCATGGTAAAATTGCGGCTTTGATTGTTGAGCCGGTGATGGGAGTGGGGGGGTTCATTACTCCTCCGCAAGAATACTTTAAGAAGGTTGCAGGCATTGTTCATAACTACGGTGGCAAATATATCAGCGACGAGGTGCAAACCGGCTCGGGGCGATGTGGGGGAGATGTTTTTCTCACTCGTGAACTGGGTATTGATGCGGATATGATCACGACGGCCAAAGGTTTTGGAAACGGTGCCGCGATTGGTGCAGTTTTGCTGAAGAGTGACGTCGCCCAAAGCATGGCAGGAAAAGCTTATTTCAATACGTTTGCGGCGGACCCCTATCCAGCCATGCAGGCTAAGTTGACTCTTGATGTGATCCGCGAAGAGGGCCTGATTGAAAATGCAAAAGCGATGGGTCAGGTGCTGCAAGATGGTTTGCGCCAGATGATGAAAACTCACTCCCTGATCGGGGATGTGCGGGGGCGCGGGCTGATGGTTGGGGTTGAACTGGTGAAGGACCGAGTGTCGAAGGAGTATGCTACCGAAGAGTGCATTCGATTGATGGATGAGTGTCAGGAGCGCGGCCTTCTTCTGGGGAAAGGAGGGTTGATGGGGAATGTGATCCGTATCGCTCCGCCCCTTTCAATTCGGAGGGAGCAAATTGATTTCATGCTCCAGGTAATCGATGAGAGCCTTCACGCCGTCAGGAGGATTTTCGCTCGTTGACGGTTACTTTCCGGTTTGAGGTCGATCGTTTTGGCTTGCAAAAAATTGCCCTTGAGATTACCTGCTCTAGAAGGAAGTTAGAGGGGGCATAAATGTCGGAAAAGAATATTCTGAACGCTTTGGCGATTTTTTTGTGTATTCAACATTCGGGTTATGCAGATTCGTGCGAGCAGTCGTTGAAGGTCACTGCTAAGTTTCGGGCCATGGGTCCAATTCAAGAGGTGGCCGGCCTAGCCTGGAGTGCTGTTGCTCCTGTTGCCATGAAGCACCCAGTTGCGAGTGCTTATTGTTCTCAACTGGGGGGGGGTGCAAGGCTGCCTTCGCGCGAAGAATATTTAGACTGGATGGGAGCAAATGGGGTGCCTGGCGTTGATTTGGACGAGGCTAAATCGGCTGGACCAGGCGAGGAGGTTTCGTGGGGTGGATTACGTCCCTGGTATTGGACATCGACGTTGCATGCCGAGCATTCGTTTCGAGCTTTCTACTTCGATGGCGATACTGGGACGCTCACGGAGACTTTTCGGGTCTTTCCGAGGGCTTTCCGCTGTGTGGTCGAGTGTGATTGACTGAGACAGTAGGTGTGCGGTGTAAGCCGAGACAAAAACTGGTGTGTGCTGCTTGAGAGAGTACCCGGAGTTGTTCCAGAGATTCGTGCCAGTCTGTGCGGTAATCATTGTCTCTTCCGCTGTAGCGGTGGCCTAAGTGCGGTTGAATCCGGTGCAACGGGAGTTTGTTCAGGAAGGCTTCGAGTAGATCGATCATTAGTTCCATGGCGATGGGTTTTCCAGCACACATTCGAGTTCCGGTCCCAAAAGGGATGGCCCAGTAAGGATTCGTGGAGGGAGATTTGAGCCATCGCCCCGGGCAGAAGCTTTGATCTTGCTCCAGGTGGTCCATCATTAAAAAATACTGAGTATTTTCTGTGAGTTTCTTTCCCAAGGCATGCGCTCCTGCCTGAATCTCTCGCTCCAAAATGGGGAAGGGGTGCTTGAGTCGAATGGATTCGAGGAGGATTCCGCCAAGTTGGGCTCGATCGGACGTTTTCGCCCAGAGTTGGGCTTCCTTAAGTCTGTCTGGATCATCTCGCAAAAAACCGAAGACTGCGACCATGATGTCGCTGACGTTAATTTGCGGGGAGATGATCCAGGGTTGAGCAAAGGCAGAGGCCCACAGGTCGTCGTTTTTCGGTGATTCTTGGTAGTTTTGGGTGATTCTACTCTGTTGGACAATCTGCATGAGACGTT
>CAINWE010000496.1 GCA_903854365.1 Oligoflexia bacterium | reverse complement strand
CTTTCTGTCCAGAGCGTAGGATATGAAATCCTCGACATTGGTCCAATTTGAATTTTGGACACACATGGAGATGATTAATCTAAAGTCTCGGCCGTGGGCCTTTCTGTCTTCACGGTAGGCAAGGAGGGCGTCTACTGTAGCCTGAGCTTTAGGGAGTGATCCGCCTATCCTAATCTGTCGATAGATCTCAGGGTCTACGGCATCAAGGCTAACCTGAAGCCAGCGGATGTGAATCAGATCGAGGCTATCGCGAATTTTCGAATTGAATTTGTACTGGCCGTTGGTGACGAAAGCCCAAGTACAGAGAGGATTCAAAGCGCTCACCTGATGAATCAGTCGATAAGTATCGCTCTGAACGAAGGGTTCGCCACCCAAAACGTCGATTTCCTTGAGATAGGGAAAAACCTCTTTTGGGCCAGTTGTCCAAAAGTCGGATTTATCGAATACCCCGTTGGGTTGCTTCCAAACATCGCACATGACGCATTGGAGGTTGCACTTGCCATTGAGGCGCACGTCCAGGCGGATGGGGCCGGTACTTTGAACTTTATGATATTCTAGGGCTGGCCAGTCGGACCTCCGACTCCATCGATGACATTGTACGTGTCGCATTTGCTGTGAGCAGCTGGTGGGCATTCCCATCAAAAATTCTTCACGAAGTTTCTGGGCAGTTTCACTATTCCAAATCTCGGAAAGCGTCTGCTCCGGGGCCCTACCTAAAACGATGTCCTGGTTCCAGCAACAGGGCGATACGACTCCCGTTGGCTGCAAAAGCATCTGAGTAAAAGGGTAGTAGCAGAAATTGTCTTCGTCGATGAAGGGAAGGTTAGATTCACTCACAGCCCGGTACTATTGCATTGCCTGTGGGTGAAATCAACCTCGAGAGGGGTCTAAAATAAACGGGACTGGGTGGTGTAGGATCTTTCAATTCCGTCAGAATGCTCCGTAGGTGGTCTATCCACGGGAGGCGGCCAGTTGCTGAGCTTGGATCTTGTCGAAGAGCATTATAATTGAGCAGAATCTCTAGTTTTACGGTGGCTAGTAGGGATGCTCGAATGAGCGGTTGCGCGCGCAGTTTCTTAAGTGGGAAGTTGGGCGGGACGATGCTCTGACCGTCAGGAAGGGTTGCCGCAAGAAGACAGGCCTCACGCTCAGGCAAAATAAGAAATTCGGGATACTCGAGTCCTCCGTGATGCCCTTGTCCACAGATACCGCGCCCTAGGAAAGCTGATTTTCCAAGAAAGGCTGTGGGCACACCGAGATGATTTGGCGGGAAATATTGTCTTAAGAATCGTGATACTGCTTCTGCTGGATCTCCTGAATCTACAGGAGTTGATTGGCTGGTGGCCATTTCGGCTATTTTTCGAACGGTGATTCTCCAAGCGCGAGTGTTCTTCCTGTAGTGATAGGCGGAAGTGAACCGACTTGGGGATTTTTCTAACCAGCTTAGCTTTCTGAGGCACCAGATAAAATTTAGGTAAGCTCCATGATCGGTCTCAAGAGCGACACGTTCCCTGAATTCTTCTGCTGAGTAATACTCGAGTTCGCCGATCCATGGGAAAAAAAATCGAATCCAACTGAAGAGAGAATCCAATTTTTTGATTTCTAGGTTACTAGAGTTAATGCTAAAAATTGCGCTTAAATCTAGGTCACTCACCAGAAAATTGAACTTATGTCCTGTTGCGGCCGAGTGCCGCGGGATAATTGAAATATCCTTCGTTTGAAGTGAAAATTGGCAAAGAAAATTAAGAATCGGAACAGACTTAAGGCATAGAATTCTTACTGTATGATGCAGGGGGTAAAAAAAAGGTGAGTCACTGATAGGAATAAACAATCCTAGAAAATTGCAGGCTGAACGTTTTAATATTCCAAGCATTAATTTTCGATTGAAATCGAATATCATTTTATTGCGGTTATTCATTTCATGAATTCTTGCATTTTATAATTAGCTCAGTCGTGCCTAGGGTCATTATGAATTCGGACCTTTGATGATTGGGTCTGAGGTCTGTTGATCAGATCCTAGTCTCATGTAAGCTGCCAATCCATCCTCTACGGCGCCGTCATAAATGATTTTGCCAAGAGATAGAATAATGACTCGATTACAGCTCCTCCGAATATTCTCTGGAGAGTGGCTAACAAAGAGAGTAATACTTGACTTTTCAATCATCTCTAGCATTCTTTTGCTGATTTTATCCGAAAAAAATAGATCTGCGCCCTCAAATACCTCGTCTAGAATGAGGATCGGAGACGGAATCGATGAAGCAATCGAGAGGCACAGCCTTGCCTTCATCCCATTGCTGTAATTTTTAAATGGAGCGTCAAGATATCGACCTAGTTCGGAAAATTCTAGTCCTTCGTTTAATGCCTCACTCCTGCGAATCTCGTGTGGGTAGATGAGCTCCGCTAGGAGTTGAGCGTTTTCTCGGCCGGTGAGTTCAGGGTAGATTCCTACGGAAGAGTCAAATATTGCTCTTAACTTCCCGCTAACGATAGTTCGACCCGATGTGGGCTTATAGATGCCTGCAATGCAACGGCAGAGGGAGGTCTTTCCTGAGCCATTCACTCCTAAAATGCCGACGCGCTCCCCATGCCGAAAGTTGAGGTTGATCTCCCTGAGGACTGGTAAACTCACCCGGTTAGTTCGAGGGCTAACGAGATTATGAGTCCATTCAATAAATGCGTCTCTCCAAGAGGAGATCTGGTAGAAGTCGGTCCAGAGGTCGAGCGACAAGTTCTCAATAAGGATGCTGGATTCAGGGTTGATGGTCGAGTTGCTGTCATTCATTTTTAAGCGAATCCCCCAGAAAAAAACAAATGAGTCAGAAACTAGTATGAACAAAATCGACCGGGATTGTCACTCAAAATCACATCTTAGTGGATGGCATTTCCGGTTTGACTCAGAGCTGTTAGTCACGCAGAGTGAAGGCCTATGCGAAATTTGGTTATTCTTTTCAGGCAGGCAAGTGCACTGACTAAAGCGAGTATGAAGTCTCGCTACAGGAAGACATTCGCAGGATTTTTTTGGGTGATGATGAATCCTTTAGTAACTTATGCGATTCAGGTTATCGTCTTTAAGAATGTTCTTGTGCTGAAACTGGATAATTATCACGTGTTTTTGCTAGGAGGGCTTCTGCCTTGGCTTTATTTTGTGCAGACGGTGGATATGACGACGTCCTTGTTTGTGAATTCTTCTGGGCTCTTAAAGTCAGGAAACATCCATCCCCTGGTATTAGTGACGGCCCAGGTTTTCGATAATTCAATAAATTTTGGATTTGCCTTTATGCTAGTTTTGACAGGATCGTATTTTTTGTCAGGTCATCTCGGGTTCGAGGTTTTACTGCTTCCGTTTCCTATGATTATGTTGGTGGCCGGTACTTTTTCGGTCTCTTGGATTTCGGCCATTTTGAATGTATTCTATAGAGATACTCGATTTCTAATTGCTGTGATTCTAAATGTTCTTTTCTTTGCTACTCCAATTTTCTATCCAGAGAGTCTCCTTCCTTCAGAGTTACGATGGATCACTTACGTTAATCCAATTTACTATTGGATTAAGCCAATTCGCGTTGCAGTCTTCGGATTTGATTTAGATCAGTTTTTTTACGCATCTTTATTTTCGTTTCTCTCGGTTGTTTTTGTCGCTGTTATTGGGGTTTTTATTTGGAGATGGAAACGAAACTTAATTTACATTAAGCTTTAGGCGATTCAACTCTGTTAAGCTTCGAGCGTTGTGGTTTGATCGCTTTTAGCCTCTTTGACTGGGTTATTGCCCATAAAAAGCGCTAACGCCTTAGAATTGATTTCGGCATTTTTAGACACGTTGAAAATGAAAGGCTTAGATTGACAAATCAGGATGAGCATTTCTCTAAATCTTGAAGTTGTGATTTTCAGCAGTCGAATGAGATTCCCAGGTCTTAACATGAGCTCAGACATTTGGCAGAGACCGAGTCCTACGACTAGGCTGAAAAAAAGTTGGATTCCTAAAGAGGGCCGATTTGTTCGGCGGATGGTTGGCTTTCTGTGAGAACATTTTCCGTACATCACGCATGAAGCAGCTGTTGGAGTAGCTACTAGATTCCTCTCGATGGGAATAAGGGCCTTTTCCGGATAGATCCTTCGCTTGAAGATCCGTAAATGAGATACGTCAATTGAAAGTGCCTGAGCGACGCCAGGGTCTAGAGCGATTCGAATTGGGAACGGATACAAGACGCCATTTTTTACGAGCGGCATCTCATCCGAGAAGATGGAGAATCCCTTGTCCTTCAGGAGGCTGGCCATTGCAGATTTTCCTTTACCCGAAGGAAGTAGAATGAGAGCCGATCGCTGTTGATTACGAATGGCGAGGGCGTGAACTCGGTGAAAGCCAAGAAGGTCGAGCTCCTCTCCAATGCTTGAAATGACTGTCGTATATGCAATTTCGTAAATTTCGAACGCATTGCTGGGGTGACCGCGGACAAAAAGCGTTCTCAGGTTTCGAATTGTTTGCGAGGTCATAATCATGCCGCTGCTGTAATCACAAATGCGTGTCATTCCTAAGTCGTAAACTTCGCACATTTTAGTTGAGAATCGCTTTTTAGCTAAGGGGCGCCAATTCGATAGGAGGCTGGTCGTAAGTGTTAAGATGATTTTCGGCTGATCGCCGGGCTGAGTTGGGGGAGGAGTCAGGAAATACTCGAAGTCTTCGGTTAGGTGTTGGAGTATCGGCTCAAACTTTTTGTCGTCGGTTTGAATTTGAACCTGAATCCCGTAGAAGGTGAAAAATGCATTCATTGCTGCGGAGTAGTCCTCCTCGGGGCTATCAGGGGGAGGTATGCTCGATAAACCTTCTCGTAAATTGTTCCTCTTCTTGGGCCCCCTGGGTAGCTGAAGCCCCTCTTGATTTGTCTACTATGCTGGCTCATGAGGTTTGAAAAACCTCGGAAGCGGAATAAGGGCTGGGAGTAGATCTTCGCCAAGGTCTCACTGCTGGCTTGTATAGAAATGCGGCGGTGGTGTTCGATGCTTGCCCTTGCCCTTTGAGGGTCGCTCATTCGCTGATGAATCAGCATAAGCGCAGATCTCTGCAGGTCTTCTCGAGAAATCGTTAGGCCTGATTGCTTGAGCTGTACGTGAATCAGGTGACATGATCGTGAGAGTTCAGAGTCGGATTCAAAGTAAAAACCTGAGAAGCCACCCCAATCGGTTAATAGAACAGGAAGCCCGCAGCAGAGGGCCTCTGCGGGCGCCATGCCGTAATCTTCATCGTGGTAAAGGCTCAAGCTGATAAAAATGTCGGCGGCGTGGTAGAGCTCCTTCAGTTTTTGAGCTTCTTGCGGACCGAGGAAATGGATTTTTTCACGAACATTTTCAGGTAGATTCTTGAGGGCCTTGATATATTGATCGTAATAGGTGCCCAGTTGAGATTCCGATATTCGAAACATTCTCTCCCCGTCCTCAAATTTTCCGACAAGAAGTAGCCTTATCTTGCAATCGGTGATTTGTGTGAGGTCCGAAAACTCTTTGATGAGTCGGAGGATGTTTTTTTGGGTGCAGAGTCGCCCTGTGTAGATTAAAACTACTTCCCCCTCTTGAATCCTAAGTTTCTTCCGAGACTCCAATCGCAGCTCAGGCGAAAAAGAGTAGAAATTTGAATCCACTGGAAATGGACAGACAGAAATGGCCTTTATTCCCTGATTCAAAAAATTGGCGAGCAACTTGGACTGCCGATTGGAGGCACAAATGAAATGTACTCGAGCTCGCTCAAGAATTTTCTCAACCTTGAGCCAGGATGAGGTATGCAGGGTGAAATTGCCGTAGATATGCAGGTAGAGGTCTGGTAAAGGCTTTTTGCCATAGAGTTGGTCGAGGGCGACAAGAAGCTTGGGAATGGGCACAACATCGTCAGTAAAAATAATGCGATCCGGATCAGCCTGATGGATTTGCATGGCTAGCATAAACAGGCCGAGGAGATTTTCGCCCCCTTCATGAGAAAATTGGGAGAAAGAGTAGTTCTGTTTCAGGTGCAGTAAGTAAGTTTGATAAAGATTTTGGGCAATAATGCTAGCGCTTTTCCAGTCGGATGTTTTTTGGGAGAAAACCAGGAAAGGCTTTGATTGGCTCTGCATGGTTTAGGGATCCTAGCAGAACGATTGAACAAAGGCTTACCAAAAAAGGTTTATCTTGGTAAGGAACCATAAGGCGCTTTTATGCAAGACTGGGTATATCGTTCTCAAGACTATCGCAGAGCACTCGCTCTTCTGAAGAGTGATGCAGCTTCTCAGAAATTGAATGATTTGTTGCGTCCTGCAACAGGTGGTTATTTCTCTGAGCTGAATCCGATTTTTCTTACTCAGGTGTCGGATGTCACCTTGCTGAAGGTCGCTCCCATTTGGTTAGCCCGCGATGGGCTGGTACCACTGTTGATGTTTTTTGCCCGTCATCCTCGTCCGCCGGAACGTTGGAAGGGGCGACTCCTGATCCATTTTAGTTTGGAAGGTTGCGTTCCTTCTGCCTGGAGGACTGTGGTGAGGCCTTGGCGTTTGAAAGTCGATAGGAAATACCAGGTAAACAACAAGAAGATTTTATTTGTAGGATTAGTGACTGACTATTATTGCAATTTGGGTGCGTTGGAAAAGCAGTTGGAATTTGTGCGGGATCGAGTCAAGAAGAAGTCGAGGCGACTGACACAGAAGCCGATTTTTTTAGTGACTTGGCATCACGGTGTATCTCAGGGAGCAGATCATTATCACATGAAATATTTGCTGAAAATTTGCGAATATTTTGGATCGAACTTAGACTCAATGAGTTGGAGTCAGTTTATGAAGCAGGATTCATTTGAGGACTACCTGATTGTTGATTTTAATGATTACCTAGTTTGTAGCGATAGTTTTATTGTGCAGCACGCCTTAAGTTATAATGGGGCTTTGATGAACGTGCATCCAGCGCAATTGGAGGCTACATTTAGTGCCGCTGAGTATTTTCCGCTCTCTTTTTATCATGGCTTTGAGATTGGACGGCAAATTTCTGAAAACGGTTGGGGTAGCGATCGGCTCCGGGAGGTAACCGGGCTATTAGAGTACGATCAGCGCTTGAGCAAAGCGTTTGGGGCAGCCGGGCAGAACTTTCTTCCATGGCCAGATTCGTTGATGCAATGGGCAAGGTCTCACTCAGTTTGGGGTGATTAGAGTCGTGCCCATGATTCAGTCGCTGATCATTTTTAGAGGTTGGCTTTTAAGGGTTTCAGCGCTGAGCCTGAAAGCATTATAAGTCGATTAAATTTTCACTTTTTAGTTCTTGGACAAATTGAATGAAGTCTTTTTCGAACTGCTTTGCTGGGGGTTGGTGTTTCTTCATGATACGTTTTTTAATTGCGCCGATTGATCTTTTCCCATCAATTGCCGCAAAGATTTCTCCGGCAATTCCATCAATTGAGTAAGATGTGTCGTCTAAATCTAGATTGACAACCGAGACGGTGTGATCAGCATTCACTCTGGAGATAATGCTCTCCTGGAGCGTAGGGACTCTGTCGTGATGCAATGGGGTGGGTGTTCTTTTTTTCTTCATAGTAGTTCCTGCGGGTGAACGTGATCTCGCGGTATTTTTTGAGAACAAATACTTCATTTGATGGGTAAATCCAAGGATTTTTGCCGGTGGACCCGTGGTCGTGAAGTAGGGATGAAGCTCTACATTGGGTGGTTGGCCAAGCTATTTCCGGTGAGTTGTCCGGCTTTTAGGTGGCTGACTATGTGGGGAAGTAGATATTCTGCGTCGTCTCCTACTCCATAAAGTGAGCCCGACTTAAAATTATAGAGTCTGTGAAGCCCTAGGAAATAGCAGCCGCCTACGTTTGTAATTCCACGTTTAACTAGCGGCTGTCCTTGAGAATCAAAAACAGGGAGTCGAACGAAAGAATAGTCTTCTCTAAATCCCGTCGCCCAAACGAGGGTTGATATCTTATTGCATTCAAGCTGTGTCGCTGCTTGCTGGGGCATTGCAACGGATCGAAGCAGAGCGGTTTTGAGGGGTTCCTTCTGAGTAGCCTTCAAACGGTGTCTCTTAATATATTGATCGATGAGATGAGTTGCTCGGAAATAGAATAGATCCGACTCGGCGAAGGATTTCTTAAGCCCATGATCGAAGTGCATGACTTGTTCTTGAATCCGGGCTAGTCTTCCGAGAACCTTTACTCCGTCTTTGATGAGTGTACGAAATCCTCCTGCTGATTCGCAGATGACCGGGCTCGTGATGAACCTTGCTTCTCTGGGATTGGGGAATTGGTCAGTTGGTAGATCGACTATCCCGACTAGGTCTAGCCATTCGAGAATATCTCTGCCTCTGTAGGTGCGTGGTAGCCAGTTGCATTGTCCAAAAGAGAAGAGGACTTCCTTGCGAGATTCAAGCAGCTCTTTCGTTATTTGAAATCCGGATTGACCGCCACCTACTACTAGAATTGCGCCATCGGGGAGACTGCGTGGATTTCGGTATTCGGCAGAGTGAAGTTGGATGATTCGCTTCGGAAATTGCGTCCGATCAAATGGAAAATGCGGGCGACTGAAGCTCCCGGTCGCAATCACGATAGCACTTGAATAAAAGACTTCACCTTGGGTTTGGACCTTAAAAGAGCCGTGAGCAGTCCGAGAAATTTGGGTGACCTCAGTAGGGTATCGGATGGGGAATTTATTTTTTTTGAGGGATTCTTCCAGGCTTTGGAGTAGTCCTGCTTTGCTTAGGAAGGCATTTCTATGATTGTGAGTAAAATTACAGCCTGGAAGTTGATTTTGCCAGTTTTGAGTGACGAGCCGAAAGCTATCCCAGCGCTGATTCCGCCAGCTATGAAAGGGGGTATCTCGCTCTAGGATGATATGATTGATTTTGGCCTGCAACAAGTGATAGCTCATTGCGATTCCCGCTTGCCCTGCACCTACAATGATGACACTCAACTCATGATCTTTCATTTTCAGTACCTAGTTTGAGCCGAAGCATTCTAGCTACATGCGTTCACTGTTATAAGTCAACGTAGACGTCCAATCAGAGGCATGACAATCTGCGGTGCGAACCTGCAATGGCTTTTTTGTTTCAAACCCATCTCCTGACGTGGCAAGAACGTGAATGAGGCGGAGGCGTGCTCCTGTATGGAGCCTTCCGAGCAGATTTAACAATCTTCGGCAGAATTCCCCCGCCTAGATTCGTTAGAATCAGGAGGGGGATGAATGCCTCCCCTGATTTTCTATGTACTTCTTTGTGACTTCGATGGTCGCACCACCTGTCGTTAGGAGGCAGTAGGCTCTTGTCCATAGTACTGGCTTCCAATAGAACTGCCGCAGATGCCTGCCGAATTTTTTCCG
>CAINWE010000495.1 GCA_903854365.1 Oligoflexia bacterium | reverse complement strand
GTTGTTGAAGCGGAGAGTGACCCGTCGCAGTGAGAAGGTTTATTTTAGAGAAGTGGCAGCAAGGCCACCGCCGTGATCATCGTCATGATGACGTTCTCGCTCCACTGCGCAGAAGCCTTCGAGAATTCTTCCGCGAATGTTGAGCCAAGCTGGAACAATACCTGAGCGACGGTCGTGACGGCAGTGCTCGCCTCCGTTTCTATCGTTGCAATCGTCGTCAAATCTATCGAGAGCATGATCTCTCACTACTTTGAGAATTGGGTCACCGACGATTCCAGTAAGAAATTCGAAGCCGTCGATTCTAGATCGGATCCCTGTATCGGCATAGACAGGAATTCCTTCGCAAGAGACTGCGAATTCATTTCTGAAGAAACGATCGTCACCGTCCCAGTCGTCTTCCTCTCGGTTATGATCTCGGTCGATGAGTCGGGCCACCGCTGAACAATTGTTCATGAGTGGAATCGGGCCGACGCCAACGGGTCCGGCAGGAAGTGGCATCCCAGGGCCAAAGCCCGCGTATCCTGGGAATGGACCAGGAACCGCGCCAGGAACCATGCCCGGTCCCACGGGTGGCGGTACTGCTCCGGGTACTGCTCCGGGAAACGCTCCGGGAACCATGCCTGGTGCGCCCAGAGTAGGATCTTTACCTGGGCCTTTTCCAATTCCTCCTGGTACCGGCAATGGCGGCGGTAAGGGCATTCCAATGCCAACAAAACGACAGTTCATCAGCGTTCTGCTGCGGTCCCTTCTCGAGTCATGGTGGTCTAAACTATCCCCATTGGGCCTTAATTCAGAGCCCGATCCTGAACCTGAACCTGAGGTAGATGTGGTCTCCATAGCATGGGAGAGATTTGCTCCGACGAGTACAGCTCCTAAAACAAAAATCGCGACTTTTCGCATGTCTAAGTCCTCCTAGTGTCGGACGCTCTTTGCAAACATCGTGCTCATTGGGTTTTTGCTCTATTTTATGATAATCGGTTGAGAATGCAGAAAAGGCGTAAAGAACAGATGAGGCATGATTTGGAGAACTATCGGTTCCCGGATCGCTTTGGAGATTGGCTGGGTTATCGAGTGGTTTCTGTAGATTTAAAAAATTACAAAGCGGAAGTGGAGCTGAAAATTCGCGAAGATCATTTGTCTCCTGCACGGCGAGTTCACGGAGGGGTGATCTCTGCATTTTTCGATATGGCTTGCGGGGCAGCAGTTTTCTCAACGATGGACTCAAAAGATTATTGTTCTACAGTTGAGTTGAAAGTGAATTACCTTCTCCCGATTGAACTCGGTGATTTGCTCTTGGCTAAAACCGAAGTTGTCTTTCTTGGAAAAAGGCTTTGTGTTTTGCACGGGTATGCTTATCGAAATGGTGAGCCCCATCCTGTAGCGATGGCTAGTGCAACTTACAATGTCGTTAGATTGAAATTTAAGAAATCATCCAAAGGTGGACTCGTTTAATAAGGGTTTGCTCAGTGAAAAAAGGCGATAACCAAGCCATAAATCCCAAAGTTTAGAAAGTAAAACAGAGCGCAACGGGACTAGGACGGTAGTCCTTGGGCTGAAATGCCCTAGAAGCC
>CAINWE010000494.1 GCA_903854365.1 Oligoflexia bacterium | reverse complement strand
CTTATTTGCGCTTCAAATTTTTCAAAATTTTTGCGTTTTTACCCTCGTTTTACTCTTTATGTATCAGACCATCGCTCAGGTCACTCATCATGGCAGTAAAAACCTCGCTAAGGGACTGATCGTGATCTTCCTGATCAGCACAGCCTTTGCCGGTGCACATGCTCAAAACTTCCTGGAATGGGTTATCCTAGGCGGCTTAGGGACGTTGCTGATGAGCCTAGCCATTTACTTTCCCCTCCGCGATAACCCCAAACTCATCGCCTGGGCCTGCGGCTCCTACCTCATGCTCAGCCAATGTAGTCAGGTGGTTTTACATCCCTACCCGCAGGGAGAAATCGTCGCAACTGCCGCAATTTTGCTAGTAGGCCTGAGCTCATTCCTTTGGTATCATTCTACGCCATGGAGTCCCGAAAGGACCTAGCAATCATTGTTAAATCAATTCAATTTGAAGAACGTCATCGGATCGTCACAGCGATTACCCAAAATCATGGGATGGTGACGGCTTTGGCGAAAAACTCAGTCCAATCGAAACGGTTCGGCGGGGCGCTGGACCTTTTCGCGGCGAGCGATTGGATTTTCCGTTTGAAACCACACAGTGATCTCGCTTTCATTCATGAAGCTCAGGTGCGCAACGCTTTTGAAAATCTTCCGAAGGATTTTATGCAATATTCTCTCGCCAGCACCGTGACTGAATTTTTGCTGAGAATTGCCCCCCAGAACCAGGATTGTCCAGAGCTTTTTCAGCTTCATGCCAACGCACTCTTCGGACTCAACAAACCTTTCACAATAACTACCAAGAATCCCCTGGCGCCCCCGGCGATCAACCCACATATTTTCTTCTTAAATACGTATTTAATTAAATTACTGCAATGGAGTGGCCATCTGCCCCAACTGGGAGCCTGCCTCCATTGCCAATGCGCTTTAGAAACAATCACCCCAGAAATCGAGGTCAGCTGCCTCGTTACGGACGCTGCCTGGCTTTGCCCTACTTGCAAAACAGCTTCGAATCGTCAGCTTCAGGAGAATCGGGATCAAGGATTTTTAAAGTCTTTTTTTAAAGTAAAAGCTGGACTGCTGCTCGAACTCAGCGGCGCTGCCAGCAACCCGATTCGACGCGCGCTGCAAGCCCCAAACTCAGCATTCGATGCACAAGCGTCTCTGTTTCGATGGATCGAAGCGCTTTTTATCTATCATATCCCCGGCTTTGACCAAAAACCCTTGAAAAGCTTGAAGTTTTTAGGTTTGGAATCGAGTCTGACGTCCTAATTCACCCTTCACTTCATAAAAATAGCACTCGTCTAGCACTCGTCAATCCGAAGCGGCGGACTCCGCAAGCGCCCTGCGGACAGCCACCCATTCATCAGGGGCTTCAACAGCAGCCTCGACCCGAGTCTCTGGCTCCTCGCTCGCTCTCACCGGGGGTGACATAGCCCTCAAAATACGCTCAGGATGATCTTGGATCGTCTCCAAAAGGACCTTGAACTCGCCGGCCTTCAAAATTTCATCGCCAAAAATACGCCGCGCGTTTTGACTCACAAAGTCTTGATAATCACGAATCAGCTCTTCCTGAGACGTACCGCGTTCATCCAAAGAAACCCCAGTTACACTCCCAGAATGGCGGCCGCCGAACGCTTCCCGACTCAGTTGGACTTTCTGCTGAGCCCACTCCCGCGCAAGAGTGGAAAATACTGAGTTGTAAAAACTGGCTTTTTTCTGTGCTTTTGCCTGCTCTTGAGCTTGTCTCCAAGTGACGAGATTAGCTTGCTCAGATGATCCTGCAGAAATTTTTACGTCAGGGTGAAGGCCCGTCAGCCCGTGAATGATGCGATGATCGACACCCGCAATGCAGGAATTAGCAGCCCTCAAACGGGCAATGTCCGGATTTCTCGACTGATCGAGAGTGTATGCAAAGCCCGAATCATACAGAGCGTTCAATATCCAAGCTGCCCAGTTCTCATCGCGATCTTTCACCTGCATTTTCTTGCCGGTGTTTTTCTGATAGGCAGCGTCATCCTCGAGTGCTAAAAACGCTAGCTGTAATAACTCTTTGGTTTTGTTCTTTTTTTCAATGGTATTCCACAGAAACATATCTTGCGGATCATATGTCGAACTGGATACATCAAACGGCTCATCGACTCTCGCCAGGAGAGCCTTGACAACCCCACCCTGCAGCTGAGTCAGATATTTTTTAACGACAAGCTCATCGACTTTCCGTTGAATCATCGCCGGTGCAGAGCTGTAATCAACGGCAACCGCCGAGGATCGAGCAGGGCGATACCTGGCCTTCAACCTTTTTACAGCCCCCAAAAAAGTATTCTCGACATCATGATCATGAGACGCCGTCTGCCTCAGCGCTAGCGACAAAGGACGAGCCTGAGTCCGATCTATAAACTCCTGCAGAAGCTCCAAAATCTCAGGGCGATTTTTGCGAACCGCGATCCTTTGCGCTTTTCTGAACGTATCCTGAGAAAAATCCAGAAACGATGGAAGCGCTGTTAAGTCCTGCGGGACCTTGAGGAAGAGTTTCACTAATTCCACATCTCCATGCCTGACCCCAAGCAGAAAAACTTTCCTAAAAATGTCATCGAAAGGTGAGTGAGTCCGATTCAATAAACTGAGGATCGTCGAATCCATCAATCGAAAAAGTGCTCGTGTATCCTGCCTCCGCAAAGATAGTACCAATAAGCGACGCACGAGCAACTGACTCCAAAGTGCGTAAGGATTTTGCCTAATCTCCTCCATCAAAGATTGCACGACACTGCCATAAGACTGGGGGTCCATAAAAGCAAAGTCACGATCCCTCAATGCACGATTTTTGATCGAAAACGGATTCTCCCTCGGAGAGCCAACTTCAACTGCAATACTCTCGGCTGCAACCACGAGATGCTGATTTTGCAACAGAGTCTGGTCTGGCTGCAGACGAGCTGCAGCCCTGTTCAGAAGAGCTGCATAATAAGGAATAGAAGGAAAAACGTCTGTATTGCGAGTCACCCGAGAACTAAAAAACTGAAAAAGAGCAGTATCGATGGTCGAACCCCACAGGTTCAGTTGCTCTTTCCAAGGCCTTGCATCTTGATACAATTCTGGCCCCCATCGCCCGCTCAGTTGATAGGCAGTCCGAGCAAGATTAAGACCACTCACGGTAGCTGCAGTAGCGAAGGCCCAGGTGACCGACAGGTTCGCCGCCGGACTGCCTGCTATATTTCCAGGCAAAAGACAAGCTGTGAGTGCAGACGTACAAAAAGTCAGAGCAGAAATACCTGATTCAAAGTATAAACTCCGGAGTAGTTCCCGCTCCTCTTTTTCTCCGATCTCCGTTTGAATGACCCGTTGAAGTTCATTGAATTCATCCTGAATTTTGACTCGGTCAGCTGAGGTCAAATTTTCGCCCCGTTCGATTTTCAAGAGAAGCGAAATCCGCTCGATCATCTTAGGAACACGAAATTTTGAAAGTGTATTACGGAGCTCCTCCGTTGCTAATTCGACGTCAACGGCAGTCAGGACCTGTGGCTTGAAAAAAAAAGATTCTAGATCCGAAATGGGCTCGACGACTTCAGCCTGGAGCAGTTGGCGATAACTGCTCACCGTATGCTCAGTCGAAACTGCTGATGCGCTATGAGCACGGGTAGGATAACTATTCAGCACGAAACTAACAATAATTGAGCTAATGATTAAATTTTTAATTCTCGACTCCCTGATCTATCGAGGCCACTCACATGCGGCATGAGATTTACCAAAAAGCCCGCTGGAGTCTATCATGATTTTAACCACTCAGAAACTCTTCTTGACCCAAGATCCAGGCTGCCGTCTCGACCAACGAGTCCCCAATAAATTGTGGCATTTGCAATCTATCCCAGCTTTTTTCAGTCCTTCGGCCCTCGCCCGTCCTCACGAGCAAGCTCCCCTTGCATCCTGCAGCTTGGCCTGCCTCAATATCCGAGAGCTTATCACCCACCATGTAAGATGCAGACAACTGAATCCCAAGGTTTTGAGCTGCATCCAAAATCAATTTCGGCTTAGGTTTGCGGCACGCACACTCGGCTTCGGGACGGTGAATGCAAAGCTCGAAATGCTCAATCACCACCCCATATGGCACAAGCAAGTCTTGAAGGCGTTGATGAATTTGCGTTAAAGCACCCTGTGGGATCAAGCCCCTGCCAACACCGGACTGATTCGACACCACAACCAAGATAAACCCACCCTGCACCAATGCACGGAGACCTTCCCCAACCCCGGGCAAAAGCGCCATTTGTTCTGGGCGACTGAGGTATCCCGGATCGTCGTTCAAGGTGCCGTCTCGATCTAGGAAAATTGCTTTTCTCATCATCCCTCCCATCTTACCGTAATCCGCTCCTAGGCTCCAACAACAAACGCCTACCGGCTCAACGAAGCCTTGTAGAATCTCAGCGGGTTATGTCATGATGGACGAGGATCCAATCATGAAATCATTACGCCGACTTTTGCCCTACCTTCGGCCCCACCTGGGCCTTATCGTTGCCAGCGCGCTGCTAGCGATCCCCCTTTCTGCGATTCGATTGGGTCCGGCCCCTGTGGTCCGCTACCTGCTGGATCATATTCTCGTGCAAAGAGATATGGTCAAACTCCTCTACTTTCCATTCGCTTTGATTGGACTCTATCTCCTAAATTTTGTGATCCGCTTTGCCCACTACTTTTTGCTGCGGCTTGTGATCATTCGAGTCAATCAGAAACTGAAAAATCACATTTTCCACCATCTCATGGGTCTTTCAGCTGACTATTTTTCATCGCAAAGCACAGGCACCCTGATTTCAAGGACGAGTATCGACCCCCAATACATTGACTCCGGCCTTTCCTGTATCAATGTCGTCATTCGTGAACCGATTACTCTCGCTTTTTTGTTAGGGTATGTCCTTTACCTAAACTGGAAGTTGACAGTCATCACGTTTTTAATTGTCCCTGCACTCGCTTGGGTTTTCTCGACCACCGGGAAACTCCTGAAAAGCTACATCTCGAAAATTACGGCGATCAACGCCCGACTCATCTCTGCCCTCCAAGAAAGCTATTCAGGCGTCAGAATGGTCAAAACTTTCCGTCTCGAAAAATACGTTTACAAAAAATTCAGAGAGCGCACGGAAGAATATAGTCGTCTCCTCATCAAAACGTCCCTTATTGAAGAGGCTTCTCATCCTCTCGTTGAACTTCTCAGCGCTATTGCCATCGCTCCCGTCATCTATTTTGGCGGCACTCAAGTGATGGATGGCAAGATGACCCCGGGTGATCTTTTCGCGTTTTTCACGGTTTTTGCAATGATGATGAATCCCATCCGCATGCTCAATGACGTGAATATTAAGTTCAATCAAGCCTCGGCAGCCTGTGATCGGATTTTTGAAATCTTTGACTGGCAGCCCAATCTCCATCGTCCCCTACAGCCCCAACGAATCCACGGATTGGCTGAGGGGATCAGAGTCGAAAACGTCTCATTTGCCTATCCGGATTTGCCCCAGCGCCCGGTACTCAAGCATATCTCGTTTCAAGTCCTCTGTGGCCAGGCGGTCGCCCTCGTAGGAGCAAGCGGAGCAGGCAAGAGTTCTATTGTGAGCCTACTTCCCAGAATTTTTGACGTCACCGCCGGCTCAATTCAAATCGATGGGCAAGATATTCGTCATCTGCACTTAGATGACCTTCGCCGTCTCATCGCGGTCGTCAGCCAAGACATCTTTTTATTCAACGATACCATCGAAGAAAACATCCGATGCGGCCGCCTCTCAGCGACCCATCAGGAAATTTTAGAAGCCGCTCAAAAGGCTCACGCCTTAGACTTTATTCAAGCACTGCCTGAGGGCTTTAAAACACGCATCGGCGATCGAGGTCAAAAACTCTCAGGAGG
>CAINWE010000493.1 GCA_903854365.1 Oligoflexia bacterium | reverse complement strand
GTCGTCGATCTCGAGGGGGTCGAGCAGTGGATCGCTGCATGGAAATAGCCTCGCTTTGTAAATTCTTTAAAGCAAAGAGCTCGCCACCTAACGCTGAAACTTCTGAAGGAACTTCACAGAAAGTTGCAGAATGAGGCTGAGAAGGATGCAAGTCGTGACGGGGAAGTAGAATTTGAAATTTTCGCGTTCAATCGCAATGTCACCCGGTAAACGACCGAGCGGAATCGAGCGAGCCCCGAGTTGCCAGCCAATGCCAAGCAAAATGAAGATCAAGCCCAATCCAATCAATGCCTTTGCTCCCGGGTTCATTTTTTTTTGATCCTTTTGCTCCCTGTATCACAGCTCAGCTTACGGCGTGAGTCACTCGGGCGAAAAAAAATCTGACCCTGCTGGACTTCAGGCCGCCGTATTTTGCTCCGGCGCGTGCAGCATTTCGCCGAGCGTTCTCAGCGCATCGTCGGTCGTGAAAATGCCAATCAGTTTCCCGTCATGCAGAATGAGAGCGCAGCCGTAGCGATTTTCAGCCATATACAGGGCAACATTGCGTAAAGAAACCACGGATTCTACGCAATAGGGTTTCTCAATCATGAGATCTTTGACTTGCATCTGTTCCGCTCGATCGAAAGCGGAAGCAAGTTTGATATCTCGATCGGTAATGAGCCCGACCAGCTGACCCCAGTCGTCAATGACGGGCAGATGCCGAACCGACTCCTTGCGCATGAGGCTAAAAGCTTCCTGGATCGGAGTGGTCTTCTTGACGACTTTCGGGTTCGGGGTCATGAAATCCTGAATTTTTTGTGGGTGAGTCATCGAAACCGCCTTAGTTAGGTTAACAATCTCCAGATTCAAGTAGGGGTCGATTACGGAACATGCAGAATGAGTGCCAGAGGTTGTATCCCTGAGCTCCTCTAGGGAGCGAGAAAACTCACGACCCAAGGCAGGAGTTGCGTTCTTACTTTTTCCATCTTTTCGAGACAAATATTTTTTGCGATCGGGGTAAAAATGAATTCAATTGCATACCAGGGTTGCTCGACTTTGACCTCGTTCTTAAATTCAATCTGAACAGTCAACGGACCTTTCAAGCTCTCGGGGAGTCCCTCCTTGATCCGGAGCTTCATGCTAAAATTCACTACCTTGAGAAAGCCGGCCATTCCGGCTGCAGTGACTTCTTTCGAGCGTGTCGAGTAGGATAGGCCATCTTTCTGAGAGAGATCGAGGAGCGCCTCTTCTCGGATCGTCACATTGTTCCCGTCTTCATCGATGCGATGCGAGACGTCCCAGCGGAGAGCGCTACTCGCTTTCAGAGCTTCGGGACTGGGCTCCGTATGAACGATGGATTTTCCACGAATTTTTTCGATGATGCCGTTCTTCAGGGGCTCCAGCCCACTCAGGCCCTTCGGCAAATGGACGGAACATTCCATGGCCAAGTCACCATGAAAGAAACCGTCCCTCGATTCGGGCAAGGAAGCCCAGTGGGGCTGGGAGCAGTCTGAACCTACGAGCGGGGTAGCTAAGCTGACTTGACTCAAAAAGCCTAATAAGAGCGCAGCGGAGGTACGCATGAGTTTCCTAAGCGAGTCCGAGATAAGGAAGGGTTTCCTTGACGCCAGGATAGCCGGCTTCGAACCACGTCCACCAGGAGAGAATCATGATTAAATGGCCTAGAAAAATAAAGAAATGACTCCACATTTCAATTCGGTCTGAATTGCCTTCCATAAATCGCTTCCAGTGCATCCATTCGTCAATGACGCTGTAAAAAATTGAAAGAATGATCAAGACTAAAGCGGGTATTCTGAAGAAACTGGGAGAGTGATACGCGAGACAGAGCAAGATGCAGCTTGAGACTCCGGCGAAGATGGTAATGAGGTGAACCAGTCTTTCCCCATTTTTTAAAGCCTCCTTGTAGGCGGTCTGATGTCCAATCGTATCAAACGCAATGGCACCAATAAAAATGAAGGTTCCAATCGGGACGTTCCAAACATAAGCAGGAAAATCGACCCCATGGGTCCAGCCCGTGATGACGAATCCCGCGGTTGAAAAGAGTAAGCCCAGCATAAGGCCAACCCAGCGGATATAGTAGCTCCAATCTTCCCTTTCGAAGGCTCGCATTCGACTCGCGTAGGTGATGACATCTTGTAAAAAAGTACTGGATGAAGTCATGAGTGTCTCCAAATTTCATGAATAGGAGCAATAGGTCGAGGGTTTAATATTCTTTCTGGAATCGTCTTCGCCGCGATTGTGAGTCCACGGAGCACTGCTCCAGCCTTTTGCAT
>CAINWE010000492.1 GCA_903854365.1 Oligoflexia bacterium | reverse complement strand
TCTATAGTTAATCAAGTCTTTCGTTAGGATTAGGGCATGTTAAATAAGGAATCCGAGTCCCTGCTTTCGAAACTTCTTCTGGTTGGACCCGCTGCAGTAACGCTCCTCGTCTTCACTTCAGGTGTAACAGATCCTGTAAATGTAAACAAACTGCTATTACTAGGAGTTCTCTCATTTTCCGCTTTTGCAATACTTTCACTCAAGACGGTCCAGTTAATTTGGAATGAACACAAAATTTTGGTCATTGCATTACTCGGTTTTCTTGCTGCCTCAATTAATTCGTTGATTCAAAGTAGCTCTCCAATTTCACAGCAGATCTATGGAGTTTATGGCAGAAATAATGGCTTCTTACTATATTTATTCCTGTTGCTTCTATTCGTAGCAACGCTGTCATTTAACAAGTTAACAACCGCAAACAGCATCGTGAAGTCCCTTGTGATTGCTGGAGCTGTAAATTTATTGTATTGCGGTTGGGTCTTAGCTTTCGGCGACTTCCTTGGATGGACCAACCCATATGGAAATATCCTAGGGACTTTGGGAAACCCAGATTTTATTGGCGCATTTCTTGGAATGTTTTCAACTGTTCTAGTCTCTATTGCTATTGCAAACTTTAATAAACCTAAATACCTGATTTTCATTTCCACAGTATTTGCGGTAGTAGGTATTGAAATAGTAAAGTCCCATGCAATCCAAGGGAGAGTTCTTTTAGCCCTAGGCTTAATCGTCAACGGCTTTTATTTCATCAGATCGAGATTTCATAACCCTATCCCCTTGATTGTTTTCTCTGCGGCTTCTGGTCTAGGTGGTTTGACTGCCCTTCTTGGTACTCTTCAAATTGGACCTTTAACGAAGATTCTTTACAAAGAGTCAGTTTCGCTCCGTGGGGAATATTGGCATGCGGGGCTCACTATGGCCAAAAACCATCTTTTTTCCGGCGTAGGTTTTGATTCATACGGCGATTGGTACCGCGTTTCGCGTAGTGCGTCTGCACTCATTAAGCCTGGACCAGAGACCGTGAGTAACGCATCGCACAATGTTGTTATTGATATCTTTGCTTTTGGAGGATTGCCACTTCTCATTTTCTACTTAGCAATCATTGCTTTAGTTATCCATTCACTCATTAAATACAGTCTGAGAAATCGAGAATTCGACTTTATATTTGTGAGCCTTGTCGGTGCATGGCTTTGTTTCCAGCTTCAGTCGATTATTAGTATTAATCAGGTGGGTCTCGCGGTGTGGGGATGGGTCTTGGGTGCTGGAATCATTGCCTATGAGCGACTAAATCGCCAAAACGTGGGTTCAGAGAAAGTAAATGTTACAAATAAATCAAAAAAGTCGAACGGCTCACAAGTGGTTTCACCAAGTCTACGAGCTGGAATCGCAATGGTTTTAGGAGTCCTGATTGCAGTCCCTCCGTTTGCTGCGGATGTGAAATGGCGAAGTGCACAAGAGTCAAGAGATGCTGGAAAAATCGAGGCCGTCCTTGTTCCTAGTTACTTTAATTCTGCAAGTTCTTTTAAATACTTACAAATTGTGGGTGCATTGGAGGAGAGTCATCTTTCGGATTTGGCACATAAGTACGCAATGGAGGCTGTCAAGTTTAATCCGCATAGCTATGAAAGCTGGAGACTCTTCACTCTTATTCAGAGTGCTACACCACAGGAAAAACAAATTGCACTTGAAAAGATGAAGGAATTGGATCCAAGAAATCCAAATATCGTCTCAGGGGTTAAATGAAAGTTGCAATTATTGGGCAAGGCTATGTTGGGCTGACGATTTCAGCCTTTGCTGGCGAATTCTTTGAGGTAATTGGTTTTGATAATAATCAGAGGATTGTCGACCAGCTAAATTCTGGAGTTTCTCATATTGAAGGTGTCGAAAGCACTGTTCTGCAAAAGTGGATGAAGGCCGGGCGATATCAAGCAACAACCAAAGGCATCGATATTGCAGAGGTAGATCTCGTTGTCATTGCTGTTCCGACGCCGCTGTCGAAAGATCGTCAACCAGATCTGACGTACATTGACGCAGCATGTAAAACAATTGGGGAGAATGTAAAGAATCCAGTCCTGGTTATCAATGAGTCAACGTCATTTCCGGGGACTTTGCGCAACTACATCAAGCCTGCGATTGAGAAGTACTCAACTTCTACTCTTGAGCACCTATATGCAATTTCGCCTGAGCGAGTAGATCCAGGTCGTGGGGATTACAACCAAAAAAACACCCCACGGTTATATGCGGGGCTTACGGCCGAAGCATCAGAGAAGACTCGAGAGTTTTACTCACGTTTCTGTGATGAGTTGGTAGAGGTTTCTTCGCCTGAGGTAGCAGAAGCTGCGAAGTTATTTGAAAATACCTTTAGACAGGTAAATATTGCTTTGGTAAATGAGTTCGCACAGATCACAAATGCTCTAGGTATTAGCGTCTATGAGACTTTGGATGCGGCAAATACAAAACCTTATGGATTTATGAAATTTACGCCGAGTGCTGGAGTGGGTGGGCATTGCATTCCCGTGGATCCAACGTATTTGGCGGCTGTTGCTGAAGAGCATGGGGCGCCTGCGACATTTATTCGTAGAGCTAATGACGTAAACCTAGAGATGTCGAAGTATGTGGTTGATCGCGTGCAGGCAGATAACGGTGGGACGCTGCAGGGAAAGAGTGTTCTTGTTGTGGGAGTTGCCTATAAGCCAAATGTGGCTGATGTGCGCGAGACCGCGGC
>CAINWE010000491.1 GCA_903854365.1 Oligoflexia bacterium | reverse complement strand
TCATCGGCTTAGAACGAATCTGCTTTTCTATCGCCTGAAGCTCGGCCTTAAACTCGTCTTTTTCACCAAGCTCCTTTTGAATCGCCTGCATTTGCTCGTTCAGGTAGTATTCTTTTTGCGACCGCTCCATTTGTTTTTTAACCCGCGATCGAATTCGTCTCTCCACCTGCAGAATTTCAATCTCCCCCTGCATGAGCCTAAGAAGTTTTTCAAGGCGCTTAGTAGGATCCTGTACTTCTAGAATGTCTTGACGATCCTCTAATTTCAAATTTAAGTGCGCCACAATCAAATCTGCCAAACGCGATGGCTCTTCAATGGTATTCACGCTCATCAGCATTTCAGGAGGAATGCGCTTGTTCAGCTTGACGTAACTTTCAAAAGTCCCCTTAAGCGATCTGACTAATGCCTCAAGCTCAACGGTGCTTTCTATGACATCCGTCAATTCCTCGACCTCTGCCTCAATCATCCGATCACCTTCGTGATACTCCACAATCCGGGCGCGTTTTTTACCCTCGATCAAGACCTTTACCGTATTGTCCGGCAAACGCAAAATCTGAAGGATCGTCCCCAAAGTACCTACAGTGAAGATATCTTTCTCACCTGGACTCACCGTGGTCGCTTGCCGTTGAGCCACTAAAAAAAGTTCCAGTTTTTTACTCACGCACTCTTCAAGCGCGTTAATCGACTTCTCTCTGCCCACAAAGAGCGGCACCACCATGTGCGGAAAAATAATCACATCACGAAGCGGGAGGAGCGGAACCCGGAATCGAACCGCTTTTCTGTCCTTATCGTTTTTTGAATGGCTCATGAGAGTTTCTCCCCCTATTTTTTGAAAGCATTGACAGACAGAAACATCAGCCGAAAAACAGAAACCACTTTAACAACTAGAACACTTTAGGCATATCTTGATAGTCAAAAATTTGCTCAAGCACTCTCGGCGCTGGTAGCAGGAACGGTATTGGCAGCTACTTGAGTCCCATCAGCCAGCAACATGACAGGTCGCTCTCCCTTGAGAACCACATTTTTTGTGACAATGCACTTTTTAATGTTATTTTTCGCTGGCAGATCGTACATCACCTCGAGCATCGACTGTTCGAGAATTGCTCTCAATCCACGAGCGCCTGTACTTCGCTTAATCGCTTCCTTAGCGATTGCCTCTAAGGCATCTTCCTCAAACTCAAGCGTAACATCATCGTACTCAAACAACTTTGAATACTGCTTCGTAAGTGCATTTTTCGGCTTCGTCAGAATCTCAATCAAAGCTTTTTCATCTAACTCGTCTAGCGTCGCAATGACAGGCAACCGTCCAATAAATTCCGGAATCAGACCAAACTTAATCAAATCCTCGGGCTCAGTCTGCGCCATCAACTTAGAAACATTTTCATCTGTTTTCGAAGTGATATTCGCCTGCAATCCTAGACTACGCTTACCCTTGCGCATGGCAACAATCTTATCCACACCAACAAAGGCACCGCCCACAATAAAAAGGATATTCGAAGTATCAACCTGCACGAATTCCTGCTGAGGGTGCTTCCGTCCTCCCTTCGGCGGCACATTCGCAATCGTACCTTCAATAATCTTCAAAAGGGCTTGCTGCACGCCTTCACCACTCACATCGCGGGTAATCGACGGATTTTCGCTTTTTCTGGAAATCTTGTCGACCTCGTCAATATAAACAATTCCCTTCTGCGCTCGCTCCACGTTGTTGTCACAATTCTGAAGCAAATTCAGGATAATATTTTCCACATCCTCACCTACGTAACCGGCTTCGGTGAGAGTGGTCGCGTCTGCCATAGCGAACGGAACATTCAGAACCTTAGCTAAGGTCTGAGCCAGCAAGGTCTTCCCTGAGCCTGTCGGTCCAATGAGTAAAATATTACTTTTCTGCAGCTCAATGCCGTCTTTACTCTCTTTGCCCTTACGATCGGTTTGATGCTGAAT
>CAINWE010000490.1 GCA_903854365.1 Oligoflexia bacterium | reverse complement strand
GGGAACACCTGCTCCGCCGGGAACACCTGCTCCGCCGGGAACACCTACTCCGCCGGGAACACCTGAGTTATTTGCCGCACCCAGGAGATCGTTCACAGGGGTGCCCGTCGGGGTTGGATAAGGATAGGGTTCAGTTTGAGAAGCCGCTTGAGGGGTTGCAATCTCGGGCTCCTTACGAAACCCATTCCCGAGGGGATCTAAAATACGATCCTCTCCCCGAACCCCTCCTGAAAGTAAGGCATTCAGCTCCGCTTTTTCAGCAAAAACCCTCGCCTGATTTGCATGCTTTCTAGCAACATCAAAGTTCTTAAATCGATATTCAGCTTTCGCCTGCTCAAACCAATCGCTAGCCTGACGAAAATAGTCAGGCGACAAAGTATCTGCCTGCACCTCGTGAGCAGCCCGCATAGCAGCAGCCGCCAAAGACATTTCCTGAACGGGCCGGGTGGCGAGCAAAGAGCAGCCCGAGGTCATCACCACTCCCCCGATCAGAAGACCTTTTTGAAAAAACGAAAATGGCATAAGGAAGAAAATCCTCTATTTCTGAATATTTTCTTCCTTATGCCCTCAAGAAATCAACTCTTATTGATTCAATCGGCGTTATTTTGCTGTAATTGCAAAATTGGCGCGTCGATTCTTCGAGTAAGCAGCTTCGGTCGTTCCTGAATCCAGGGGCTTTTCTTTGCCAAAACTAATGACCGTCAAGCGACTACCATCCACACCGAGGTCCTGCAGATACTTTCGCGTCGAATTTGCGCGCTTTTCTCCCAGAGCAATATTGTACTGAATCCCGCCCCGTTGATCGCAATGACCTTCAATCTGAACATGGAGACCAGGATTGCTTTTCAAAAGATTAGCGTTTGCTTCCAGGGCTGCTTTAGCCGCGTCGTCCAAGACAAACGAATCATAGAGAAAAAATACCGTTTGCAGACCCATTGCTTTTCCCGAATCCGAGTCATTTGAAGCATTTTCATCGAGTACCGGGGCAGCTGCCACCACAGGAGCATTAGCTGAAGCGTCAGCTTCTTCCTTTTTCTTCGCACTCGAACACGCAGTAGCTAGAACACTCACACCTACCAAAAAAGACAAAAAAATCTGTTGTCGGGGTCCGCTCTGATTCGCCATATATCCTCCTAAAAATCTTTGAAAATTCCGCTCACTTTTGCCATAGCAGTTAATCTGCTTCAAGCTAAACTTGACTTATTCCGCGTGTCAGCCCTAAAAAAGGACTGTATCTTTAAACCCAACTCTTGTCACCAGGAACCCGACTCTTGTCACCCTCATGATGAGCTTGAGAGCGAGCGCAACTCAACCCATGATTCGAACAGAAATTAAACCGTATTCAAAAAACACTTCTTCTCTAAAACGAAGGCACGTCCTGAAAGTGCCCGGGGATAAATCCATTTCGCATCGCGCGCTGATCTTCGGTGCTCTCGCAAGCGGCACTACTCAGATCTCCAACCTACTCGAAGCCGAAGACGTCGCCTCAACTCAAAAGTGTCTGAAATATTTAGGAATTGAGTTCACCCGCAAAAACGCACAATGGACAGTCCACGGTCAAGGCCGAGTCGGCTTTTCGTCGGCCCTTCAACCTCTCCCATGCGGAAACTCTGGCACCACACTTCGACTCTTACTAGGCGCCCTTTCGCCGCACCCTTTTCAAGTTCAACTCGTGGGAGACCCATCGCTTTCCAGGCGTCCGATGAAACGAGTCGCTGAACCACTCAGAAAAATGGGAGTGCAAATCCACCTCACCCACCATGAAACAGCTCCTGTCATCATCCAAGGATGCTCATCCCTACAGGCCATCTCTTACTCTCTCCCGGTCGCCAGTGCGCAGCTCAAAAGCGCAATTCTGCTAGCCGCACTCTCCGCAGAAGGTACGACACGGCTCTCAGGCAAAATTCAGAGCAGAGACCACACAGAACGACTCTTAGCCCATTTTGGCGCGAAACTTGAGTTCGACCCCGGAGTCACCTCCCTGGAGGGAGAGCTTTCCATTCAGGGTGGCCAAAACCTAGTCGGAACCGACGTGAAGGTGCCCGGCGACATATCAAGTGCCGCTTTTTGGCTCGGTCTCGGGGCACTCGTTCCTTGTGGGAGAATCGAAATTCAAGATGTACTCCTCAATCCCACGCGTACTGGCATCTTGAACATCCTCGATCGCATGGGAGCGCGCATTCGATCTGAAATCACCCACACTCTCCCCGAGCCCTCGGGCTGGATACAAGTTGAATATTCCGACCTTAAAGGAATCGAGATTCAACCTGCAGAAATTCCGACACTGATCGATGAACTCCCTTTAATTGCAATTTTGGCCACGTTTGCTACCGGCATGACGATCGTCCGAGGAGCCGAAGAACTTCGCATTAAAGAAACCGATCGAATCGAAGCAATCGCGAAAAATCTCCGCACGATGGGCGGTAAGATTGAGCTTTTCCCGGATGGTTTCGCCATTGAAGGTCCGCAAGTGCTTCAAGGCGCCGCCCTAGAGTCATTCGGAGACCACCGGATTGCAATGGCCTTCTCGATTGCAGCCCTCAGGGCGACCAGCGCCAGTGAAATTTACGGACGCGAATGTGTTTCTATCTCCTATCCCACATTCTACAAAACACTCAACTCCCTTACATCTCCCTCATCGACTGGGATCTCAGGAGGATTCTCCGAAGACTGATCAGGCGCAAACGACTGTCCCCCTCCGGATTCACCTGGGAGCTTTCGCACGGTTCCTAAAAAATTCACCTCTTCGGCATGAATTTCATAGGCAATCCGAGTAGCCCCTTGCTGATCCG
>CAINWE010000489.1 GCA_903854365.1 Oligoflexia bacterium | reverse complement strand
CGGCCCTGAAGACTGTTTTTGGGAATCGGTTTTTCATTTCTTTAGCCCGTTACCTCGATGGACTCGATGATCAACGTACTTTGGCAACATTGACTCAAGCACGTCATTGGGGCCTTCAAGTGATCGCTACGAATGATGTGCATTATCACTCGTCGGATCGTAGGCCACTTCAAGATGTCATGACCTGCATTCGAGAAGGGGTGACTCTTGCAAGGGCAGGATTTAAGCTTTTTCCGAATGAAGAGCGGTATCTCAAGGCGCCCCTTCAAATGCGATCTCTGTTTCGAGATCTCCCCGAGGCCATTGAGCTTTCACAAGAGATCGCAGAGAGCTGTCATTTTTCTCTTGCTGAGTTATCTTACCAATATCCGTCTGAGTGGATTCCAAAAGGATTCACCGCTCAAATGTTTTTGGAGGATTTAGCTTGGAAGGGAGCCCATCAGCGCTATCGAGGGGCCATTCCGATTGAGACGGAAAAGCAACTGAGCCATGAGCTCGGACTCATTCATAAGATGAATTATGCCGATTATTTCCTCACGGTTTATGACATCGTGAGTTTTGCTCAGAAAAGTAACATTTATTGCCAAGGAAGAGGTTCGGCAGCAAACTCCGTGGTTTGTTATTGTTTGGGGATTACGGTCATCGATCCGGTCAAGTCAACTCTCCTGTTTGAGCGCTTTATCAGTGAAGAGAGAGGGGAGCCTCCTGATATTGACGTTGATTTTGAGCATGAGAGACGAGAAGAGGTCATTCAATACATTTACCAGAAGTATGGTCGAGATCGCGCTGCGATGATTTCCGCGGTCAGAACGTATCGCTCTCGAAGCGCTTTTCTAGAGGTGAGCAAGGCCTTTGGTGTTGAGGTGGGTTCGGTTTCTGCACATCAACTTGAGCAGGAGTTTGAAGAGCGAGCTGGTGCGCTGGGGGCTCAGCGCCGAAAGGTCGATCACCTTGCGGGTGAGTTAAAAGGATTTCCAAGGCATCTTTCGATTCACTCCTGTGGGTTTACCTTGTCGGGTCAACCTCTGGTTGAGATTGTTCCCATTGAGCCGGCGCGCATGCAAGATCGAACCATTTGTCAGTGGGATAAGCACGATTTAGATACCTTGAGGCTGATTAAGGTGGATGTACTGAGTTTGGGATTTCTCTCAGCGATTCATAAAGCGTGTGATTTAATGGGTATTCACTTTTCTGAGATTCCGCAAGAAGACGATCCTCGGGTCTATCGAATGATTCAGAAAGGAGATACGATCGGAACGTTCCAAATTGAATCTCGGGCACAAATCGCCACTCTAGGTGTCACTCAGCCCGAGTGTTTCTATGATTTGGTCGTGGAATTGGCTCTTGTTCGGCCAGGACCTAATGTGGGGGATATGAAGACTCCCTATATTCAGCGCAGGGATAACGCCCGAAGAGGAATTCCTTATCGATTTGATGATCTTGTAACGGAAAAAATCTTAGGACGAACTTTTGGTGTGCCCATTTTTCAAGAGCAGGTCATGCGGTTGGCGATTGAAAAAGCAGGATTCACCCCCGGTGAGGCGGATCAGTTGAGACGAGCGATTGCGGCCTGGCGCTCAGCGGATGCCGTAGACGCTCTGAGTATGCGATTTTATGATGGATTGATTGCGGGGGGGATGGCGGAGTCTCAGGCGAAGGAGCTTTTTCATTATATGAAAGGGTTTTCTGCTTATGGTTTTCCAGAGTCACACGCAGCGTCCTTTGCTGTTTTGAGTTATCTCTCAGCCTGGCTCAAGTGTTATCATCCGACAGAGTTGCTGATTGGACTCCTGAATTCTCAACCGATGGGATTTTACCCAATTGAGGTGTTAGTCAACGATGCGATCCGGCATGGGGTCAAAGTTCTACCGATTCATCCTCATCTCTCCGGTTGGGACGCCACTCGGGAGGCGCCTCAAACGATCAGAATGGGATTTCGGACGGTTCGCGGCATTCGAAAAGACGATTTTGATGCGATGGTTCGAGAAAGGGACCAGTCGCACTACACGGGACTCCAAGACTTTCTCAATCGGACGCACTTTTCAAAAGACGTCATCGAAACCTTAGCGATGGCAGATGTATTTGCTTGCTTCGGATTCGATCAGCGTCATAGCTTTTGGCAGTCAATCGAACTTCGCAACCTCTTTGACAAAAGAAATGAGAGACAGCTCAGTCTGTTTAGTTACTTAGAAGAAGCCCGACTGCTTCCTATCAGAGTCTTCAAATCTATGAGTTTGTGGGAGAAAATCCGAGAAGATTACCAGGGGGTGGGTTATTCTCTGCGCGGAAATCGGATGACAGCCCTCAGATCCTTAAATCCAGACCTTCCCAAGGTTTCTAGTATGGATGTGAAAAAACTTCCTCATGGATCCAGTGTCACTTATGCAGGAGTGCTCATGGTTCTCCAAAGACCTCCTACCGCAAAGGGAGTTGCTTTTATTACACTCGAAGACGAAGTCGGATCTGTGGACTTAGTTCTATTTAAACAGGTTTATAGGGAGTTTTCTCACGTGATTGAGAATTCAAAGATTCTCATCATTGAAGGTCGAGTCGAGCATCGCGGTTCGAGTGTGTCGATCTTGGTGAGTAAGGTCAAGTGACGAGTATTAATTGTTACTTGAAGCTCCGACGACAAATACGGCTTCGTCGCTTTTTTGAAGTGCCTGGTTTTCTTGGGTTTCTGGCTTTGTTTTCGACTTATTAGATTTGATGGGTCGAGGTTGCAGGAGGGAAATCAACCCATCGCGTACAGCAATGAGTTCAAAAATAGCCTGACGACGGGGAACACCAGGTTGAGAAATTTCACCTAATATCGCCCAAGTGCTGCGGCTTGGGTGAAATACCTCACGGGCAGTATATTCAGTGCCGTCCTCGTTTTGTTGATAAAAAGCTTTTGTGCCAGGCTGTTGATAGTGAGCGAGTGAGGTGACAGAGATCTCAAGCGAGTGGTTCGCATAGCGTTGATAGATCTTAGCTGAGCCGTCCCTCAAGGCGTGAATTGTCTGGTTGATATGTGCTCCATCCGCATAGGTTTTTGCCCAGTGGACCCCATTCGCTGAGTAGCCAATTTTTGATCCGTCTGGGTGAAATTCCGCTACCCACCCATGATGAATTGTTGGATCTAGTTGCTGAGTGATGTGTCCGTCCGGGTGGTGATCAATTCTCAATCCAACGGCAAAAAGTGGATTTTGAAAAAAGAAACAAAGTGTTTGAAGTACGAATACATGAAAAAGCTTATTAAACTTACCCGTCATATCTCTATTTAACTCCATAAGTCTCGATGGGGTGCCATCATCAGATGATGAGTACCCCTATTGGAGATCTCAAAGCAGAAGATGTGCCAACCAATAGAATGCTACCCTCTGGGACTTTTATCTATCAATTACAATAACTTTGAATAACTGAGTGAGAGCCTGATGATGGAAGCGAAATACCATAGCTGCCTATGGGTGGCTCAAATGTAAAAAAGTATTTCACCTTTGAGAGTTTTAAGTTCAGAAAAGGGGACCAGATCAGCGCCGATTTGGTCCCCTTTAAAAAATTAAATTTCTTTAATTAAGACTTACTTTCGTACCCGATCTTTCTAGTAAACGAGAGATCTCTCTCCATTGTGGCTGATCTTCGGGGGTGAGGAGGGATACTGCCTGTCCCTCAGCTCCCGCTCGTGCGGTTCTTCCGATCCGGTGAATGTAGTCCTCGGGAACCTGGGGTAAGTCGTAGTTAATGACGTGCGCAATGTGGGGAATGTCAATTCCTCGGGCAGCAATATCCGTCGCGACCATAATACGAAAGCGTCCATCTCTGAATCCAGCGACGGCCGCGTTTCTTTGGCCCTGTGAGCGGTCTCCGTGAATTCGAGTCACCGGATGGCCGTATTCAGCCAAGTAGCGTGCAACTCGATCCGTTCTCGATTTCGTGCGGGCGAAAATCAGGACAGAACCTTTTCTTAAGTTGAGTTCATCCATGAGAGTGTCATTTTTCTTGGACTGAAGGGTTTGAATCACGGATTGTTGAATTTTGTTGGCAGACTGAGATACAGCACCGATCGTCACCCGGACTGCATCCTTCAAGTAGCGACCTGAAAGGCGCTCAATATTGGCAGGTAAGGTTGCAGAAAAAAGAAGCGTCTGACGAGTTTTTGGCAAAAATCTCAGAATTTCATTCAGTTGCGGAGCAAAGCCCATGTCGAGCATTCTGTCTGCCTCGTCTAAGACGAGCACCTCTACCGAGGAGAGAGAGACCGTTCCGCGCTTGAGATGATCGACCAGTCGTCCAGGCGTTGCTACGATAATCCTAGGTTTACTCTGAGCGGAGCGCACTTGAGCCTTCATCGACATGCCACCAATGAGGAGTGTACTCCTGATTTCTGGGGCAAATTGGGTCAATTTTTTGAGCACTTCTAGAATTTGAGCCCCGAGTTCTCGAGTCGGCACAAGAATCAGGCCTGTTTTCTGCGGAGCTTTCAGGAGGCGAGTAATGAGAGGAATGGAGAAAGCGGCAGTTTTGCCAGTCCCAGTTTGAGCGCAGCCAATGAGATCCCGATTACTTAAGGCAACGGGAATCGCTTTAGCCTGGATCGGCGTAGGTTGTTCGAATTTCATGGAAATGAGAGCTTTTTCAAGCGCCTCAGGG
>CAINWE010000488.1 GCA_903854365.1 Oligoflexia bacterium | reverse complement strand
GTGCTGCTGGATCACTGTCAAAGGATCAATCACATTCCCTTTGGATTTGGACATCTTCTCGCCCTTTTCATCTCGCACCATCGCATGGAGATAGATCTTACGAAAAGGGACGTCCCCCATGAAATGGAGACCCATCATGATCATCCGAGCTACCCAAAAGAAAATAATATCAAAGCCCGTCTCAAGAATCGCTGTTGGATAAAACGTCTTTAAAGCAGCAGTGGAGTCCGGCCACCCCAGAGTCGAGAACGGCCAAAGCGCCGAACTAAACCAGGTATCTAGAACATCCTCATCCTGCTTCAACTCGGAAGCCGAAGCATCACAATGCTGACAGCTCTGCGGCGTCGCCTTCGCTACTGAAATCCCCTCACACTTGCCACAATACCAAGCCGGAATTTGATGCCCCCACCACAGCTGCCGAGAAATGCACCAATCCCGAATATTATTCATCCATTCAAAGTAAGTTTTGTCCCAAGACTTGGGAGAAAACTCAATCTTTCCTGACTGAACTGCCTCAATGGCAGGTTGAGCCAGAGGAGCAATTTTCACAAACCACTGTTTTGAAATCATGGGCTCAGCGACCGTGTCACAGCGCTGACAGAGACCCACTTTGTGAGCGTGATCTTCCGTCTTCACTAGGAGGCCTTGCTCCTGAAGCTTCTGGACCACTGCTTCGCGCGCTTCGGCAAACTTAAGTCCAGCAAAAGCGCCACCTTCAGGAGTCACCTTGCCATCTTTACCCATCACTGAGATCAGGGGTAGGTCATGACGTTTAGCGATTTCATAATCATTAAAATCGTGAGCAGGCGTCACCTTGAGCGCCCCGCTGCCAAACTCGCGCTCCACATAGGTATCCGTAATGATGGGTAACGTGCGCCCCATGAGCGGCAGAATCACGCGTTTTCCATGCAAATGCGCATAACGCTCATCTTCGGGATGAATTGCGACAGCCGTATCCCCCAACAGTGTCTCTGGCCGCGTCGTCGCAATCACCAGTTGAGCAGGTGTGTGGTCAGCATTGAGGACAGGCGCCCCGTTTTCATCCACCACCGCATAAACAATATGCCAAAAATTTCCTTTTCGATCGGTCGGCACGACCTCAAGATCAGAAAGCGCTGTTTGGCATCGCGGACACCAATTAATGATTCGCTCGCCGCGATAAATCAAGCCTTCCTGATAGAGCCGAACGAAGACCTCTCTCACTGCTGCAGAGAGGCCCTCGTCCATCGTAAATCGCTCACGAGTCCAATCCAGAGACGAACCCATTTTTTTGAGCTGGTTCTTAATCTGCGACCCATGCTCCTCTTTCCACTTCCAAACGCGCTCGACGAACTTCTCTCGACCTAAATCATGACGAGAAAGCGGACGACCTGCGGCGTTTTTCCCCTCCTTAGCAACGGCTTTTTCCACCAAGGTTTGGGTTGCGATCCCCGCATGATCCGTACCCGGAAGCCAGAGCGTATTATCGCCCCGCATTCTTCGCCATCGAATTAGAATATCCTGAAGCGTATTCGTGAGCGCATGCCCCATATGGAGCACGCCCGTCACATTGGGAGGAGGAATGACAATGCAGAAAGCCTGCTGCTCAGGAGCCGACTGGTCGGACGCCTCAAAACACCTGCTTTTCTCCCAAAACTCGTAGATCGAGGTTTCAAAAGTCTGAGGCTCAAACGACTTACCCAGCTCGTGAGAATGCATAGCTACAGCTCCTCGCAATTAATGAAGATGCTCGTGTCCTTCGGGCCCATGAGCGTGTCCGTGTTCCCACTCTTCGTGAGTCGCTTCACGAATCTGCACGACTTCTACGTCGAAGTGCAGCGTTTGACCTGCAAGTGGGTGATTTCCATCGACATGCACTTTATCGCCTTCAATCGCACAAACCGTAAAAACTAACTCATCGCCGTCGGGCGTCTCAGTCTCGAACTGAACACCGACCTCGAGGTCGACGTCCTTGGGAAATTGGGAACGCGTCGCAACCACTTTGAGGCGGGAGTCGACTTCACCATAACCCTCAGCAGCCGGCACGATGATCTGCTTTTTTTCGCCCACTTTCATCCCCGTCAAACCGGCTTCTAGCCCTGGAACCACTTGTTCAGCACCATGAAGGTACACAAATGGATCGTCTTTTTCAGCTTGATCCAAAATAGTCCCATCCACGCCCTTGAGGGTAAACACAAGATCCACTACTTTCTTATCTCGAATGACTTCTACTACTGCCATGGTTCCCTTTCAAACAGGTTTCAATTCTGCCCTTTTACGGGCCAAATTCTATAATTAAAACCTCTCACTATCAAGATGGAGCTCAAAACTCGACCAAAAAAGGAAAAAAGCCCTCAGGCTCAGACCCGCCTCATGCACCTCTCGCCCGGCAGAAGCCCGATCCAGACTGCAATCACAAAAACTTGATTTAAAAATACAATGAATTCTGTTAAGCAGACGACAGACCAATTGCTCAGGAGGGGGGCCTTATGTTGTCAAGCAACGGAATTCGTTTGCGAAAGCCATTCAAAGCCATCACCATGGGACTGATGCTTTCTTGGGCGACACTAGCATCGGCAGACCTAGGACCAACCCCCCCTGATTCAGAAGACCTCGCACTCAATCAACTTTTTCAAATTCACGACCGTCTACCCAAAGAGTTTCTCAAAGGCCCCAATACTTTTATCGTTTTTGTCAATGGAGCAGCGGATCATTATGTCCCCCCCTCCTTCCCTGAGATCAAACAACGATGGGGAAAAGCCGATGCCCATGACGTCGCTGAAATCAAAAGCACCATCCGCGCTTGCGACAACTGCAATCTCCTTTTGCTGCATATTCAACGAGGGGGTGCGCGATGGTACACACCCAAACACCCCTTCGCAACTTATCTCAGGGGATACAGCGCGGGAAAAAAAATCTTCAGCAAACATGTCGACCGCCTCAATGCAGCCAATCCCAAGGTCCTAGCTCGACTCATTACCACCGCACAAGAACTTTTCCCGAACACAAACACCCATTTGATTTACCGCGGCCACGGTTTCTATCCGAGTTACGATCCAAAGACTAATGCTAACGAAATTATTCCCTTCGACCTCAACTACAAAGAAAGTCCTTACGGAATTGATCAGTTCGTAGAAGGGCTCCGAGGCGCAAAATTAAACACCCCGCTAGGAAGCATCACATTTGCCGCCTGTTCGATGTCCTATCTTGAAATCGCAGAAAAAGTAGCCCCTTTTGCGAAATACATGCTCGCTCCCCAAGTCGATGTCATCGAGACTCTCAAGTTCGGCTTCGACTACGATTTCTTAAGGCTCATCCCATTTTACCCCCCCTCGGATCGCGCCATCCCAAAAGTTATGGCCGACATTCTCATGCAGCGCTTTCAAACTCATCCTCAAGTCCTAGACAATAAGATGGAACAGCCACTGTCCTTGATTAGACTGGAGGAGATCGGTTCGCTAAAACTTCGCTTTTGGGCACTTCTTAAGCAGCTGCACCAAAACCAAGATCAATTCTTTAAGAATCAATGGCCGAATATCCTCAAACAAAATCACGTCTCAGAAGTAGTTTCTAATCGGTATGTTCGATCGATGATCGAAAAAGGAAAATCACAAAATGAGGCCTTGGAATTCGCAAAAAAATATCAACATCCGGCTCATAATCCTAACGAACTGGACGTCGTTACCTTCCTAGAATGGCTGAGCCAAAACTACTTTAAGGCTAGTGCAGAAAATCCTCCCACACCCACCGATCTCCAACTCAAAGAAGAATTGCACCAACTCGAAATTCAATTCAAATCGGCACAGACTTTAGAAGTTTTTAATGCCGCAAACCATGCCCATCATTTTGGATTAAGCTTTGACGCCTCTCCGATTCGAGAAGGTCGTATTGAATAGGGAGACCCGTAATTCGGGCCCCCCAGAAGCAGAGAAAAAACTCTAGAATCCTGTAAAGAGACTCGCCAGGAACTCCAAGGGAAGGAGTGCCAAATCAGTCACTGTAGTCAAAATCAGAACCATTGAATCAATGAAGGTTCCGTCAAAAGCCACCGAATGATTGGTGACTGCAAACAAATAATTACCCGACTTTGCGACATCCTGCACAGCTTGTTGATGCGCTTCAATGACTTGCTGGGCATCGGTGTAGTTATCTACTGCTTGCTTGCGACTTTCAAAATAAGCTTGAGTCGCTGCGACGTTATTTTCGTGAGATGCTTCTGCCTGAGCAGCAGCAGCACTCACTGGACCAGTCATCGCAACTACTTCAGGAGCATCTGCTGCGGGTGCTGCAGGCGCTACTACTGGCGCTTCAGCCTGAGCAGCGGCAGCAGCTGGCGCAGCAGCGGTAGCTGCTGTTTTCGTGGCATGAAAGTGGAAGGTCAGGTGTGACTTCACCCACTTTTCAGTTCGCTCTAACCCTGCCTTCAGATCGGCTTTGATGGCATCCAAGGTCCAAGCACCTTGACCTGTGTACTTTCCTTCCCCTGCGTATTTATCAGCTTGATCAGCCAATTTTTCAGCAATGGCCTTTTTCTGTTGCTCTTGGAGCACGATCTGAGTGACATGCTCTGGAGCAGCAAGAGAAATTCTTGGCAGAGCCAAACAAGCGACGACAGCTACAAACGCGAACGACTGAGTCTTCATCATTGTATCTCCTAAATGCTTTATTTGATTTTATATTGAACTACACACTGGTCGTTAAAAATTAACATCAAAAAGATGCTTAAATTCATGACCCTTGCGCATAGCATCTAGACTTTTTAGAATACCGTGTCAACGTTTTTTAAGAGCTAATGGATTTTGAATCCGGCCGCATCCGCATCCTTCTTAAAAGTTTGAACCGTTTCTAAACTCATCTGAGTAAGGTCTTGTCCAAACATCGACATTTTCTTAATCAAATCAAATGGAACAGTAATAATATCACAACCCACCTGTTCAGCTTGTTTAATATTATAAAGCTCTCGGGTGCTCGCCCAAAGCAGCTCGATCCGCGAATCCGTTGAACGACACATCTCGAGCGCCGCTCTCATCAATGGCATCGGATCTCTCCCCGTATCAGCGATCCTACCAGCAAAAACAGACACGACGGACGGTGCTCCACCCTTCACCGCCTGACAGGTTTCCAAAACCTGCTGAAGCGTAAAAAGCGCGGTCACATTCAAACTCACGCCTTGATGCGCGAGTTCACGGACCAACTCAATCGAAGACTTACCCTGAGAGTTCGTGATCGGGATTTTTACGTAAACATTTTTTCCCCAGCTCGCAATTTCAAGGGCCTGCTTCCGCATTTCCGAAAATTCATCCGCAAACACTTCGAGGGAGATCGGTTTTTCCCGAATTTGAGCGAGTATTTCCTTACAAAAGCCCACATAATCCGTAACCCCTGCCTTTTTCATCAAGGAGGGGTTGGTCGTCAATCCGGCAATTTTTGGATTTTTCGACATTTCTAGCATGGATGCTCGATCCGCGCCGTCTGAATAGATTTTCAACTGAGTAGTCATCTGTTTTGCTCCTTCTGTCTTTCACATCTTCGACCTGTCACACCCATCGGGCAACTCTGTCCGAGCTTTCTCGGTGCCTCAACCTTCTCCCGAGACCCTAGTGAGATTCAAGCCTTTCTTTAAAAGACGATTAGGATTGACAGAGGCCGACATACTCTGGATATGATGCCAGATCGGAAGAGCACACGTCT
>CAINWE010000487.1 GCA_903854365.1 Oligoflexia bacterium | reverse complement strand
TCAATCACCGCGCCCAGCTGCTGAAGCTTGAGCTCCATTTTTTCATAACCCCGATCCAAATGATAGACTCGACTGACCCAAGTCTCTCCCTGAGCACAAAGTCCGCCTAAAATTAAACTCGCACTCGCCCTCAAGTCTGTCGCCATTAAGGGAGCGCCCTGCAACGACTCCTGACCGTGAATCATGGCACTATGCCCCCTAATCGCAATATCTGCCCCCAGGCGCATGAGTTCAGAAACATGCATAAACCGGTTCTCAAAAATAGTCTCTGTAATCAATGAAGTCCCATCAGCCACGGCCATCAAAGCCATAAACTGGGCCTGCATATCGGTTGGAAATCCCGGGAACGGCAGAGTGGTCACGTTGGTCGCCTTAGGACGACCATTCGAACGGACACTCACTGTATTAACACCTCGATCAACGGACGCACCGGCTTCCTCAAATTTGACTAGAACTGCTTCAATACAGTCCGGATCAATCCCATCAACTCTCACATGCCCGCCGGTTGCCAAGCCCGCTGCCAAAAATGTAGCCGCTTCAATCCGATCCCCCATGATCTGGTAATTGCATCCTTGCAAGGACGCCCGCCCCTGAATTGTGATCTGCTCAGTTCCCTCTCCCTCAATTTGAGCGCCCATCGCCCGCAGTACACGAGCCAAATCGACGATCTCAGGCTCCTTCGCACAGTTCTCAAGTAAGGTCTCACCTTCAGCAAGCACAGCAGCCATCATGAGGTTTTCAGTCGCTCCCACGCTCGGAAACTCGAAAGCAACACGATTACCTCTCAACTTTTTAGCAGAAGCAATCACGTACCCGCCTTCCAGTTCAATCTTTGCCCCCAAACGCTCTAAACCTACCAAATGGTAATTAATGGGTCTGGCTCCAATCGCACAACCCCCAGGCAAACTCACTTTAGCACTACCAAAACGGGCCAAAAGAGGTCCCAAAACCAAAACAGACGCTCTCATGGTACGGACTAGATCATAAGGGGCTTCAAAGCTCTTGAGCTCTGGCGTCCGCAATTTCACAGAATGACCTACAAAATCAGCCTCCACTTGCGTCCCTAAAAAAGTGAGCAACTTAATCGTCGTACGAATGTCTTGAAGATTGGGCACCCGACCCAAGTTGCACGCCTGATCAGTCAGAAGGGTTGAAACTAAAATCGGAAGTGCTGCGTTTTTGGAGCCACTCACCTCTACAGTTCCCTGGAGGGGTCTGCCACCTTGAATTCTAATTTTATCCATATTCTATTCCTTACGTTAGCCCGACTCAAGCACGACGCGCAATCAGGACTCGCTCTCTTTGAGTCAAATCCAATTGCACTTCGGCACACCATCCAGCGCTTTCAAAAAGATTTAGTATAGGCAATGCACGCTCATGGGGCAACTCTGCAAAAATAAATCCGCCTAATTTCAAGTAACTTCCAGCTTGAGCTGCGATTTGCCTATAAAAGTAGAGAGGGTCGTCGGCCGGGGCAAAAAGCGCCAAATGCGGCTCATAAGTAGCCACCTCGGCTTCAACTTCTTCTAACCCTCGCACGAGGTAGGGCGGATTAGTGACCAAAAAGTCGGCCTTCGCCTTCAATTGAGAAAATGGCTCCATCACCTGTATTGGCTCATCTAATGACAAAATCCGCAACCGCTGAGCTCCATCGACACCGTCACCTAAAATTCGCTCAGCATTGCGGACAGCAAGAGCAATCGCAGGGGAGCTCACCTCAGATGCTATCATACGCAGACCCCTCCAGTGTCGAAGAAGCTCAATCGAAATCACTCCCGACCCCAGGCCAATTTCGATCCCTTGCGCCGGCACAGAACCCAGCCCATCCCAGGAACGAATGACCGATGCCACCAAACATTCCGTCTCGGGGCGGGGAATCAAGACTTGAGGACCTACTAAATATTCACTCTCAAAAAAAGTCTGGTAACCTAACAGGTGCTGCAAGGGCTGCCCAAAATTACGCGCGGTACTCCACTCGAGAAGCAAATGGGCCGCTGCCTCTGGATACGTATCCTTTGCCTTCAAAAGGAGCTCGAACCGCGACAGCATTAAACCTGTCACTTTTCGATAAGCACCACACACGAGTTGCTCAGCCTCAGCACTCCAGCTTTGACGAGCCACAATAGACGGATTTGAACGTAAGATTTGAACACAAGCCAGAGTTGCTTCAGAAAAAGTCCTAGGGACTCCCTGCGGAATCGACACCTCTATCCGCCCAGCCCTTGAGCCTTCAGCGCTTCCATCTGATAAAATGCCATTAGGCCATCAATAATCTCGTCTACCTTACCCTCCATCACTTCGGAGAGCTGATAAAGCGTTAAACCAATGCGATGGTCCGTCAAACGACCCTGGGGGAAATTATAGGTCCGAATTCTCTCGCTGCGATCGCCGGTGCCCACCATACTTCTTCGGGCATCTGAGTGAGATTTTGCAGCCTTCTCAACCTCAATATCCAGGAGGCGAGATCGTAAAATCTTCATCGCCTTATCCTTGTTCTTTAACTGCGACCGCTCATCTTGACAAACCACGACCAAACCCGAAGGGATATGCGTAATACGAACCGCAGAATCGGTGGTGTTCACACCCTGACCTCCCGCGCCGCCAGATCGAAACACATCAATTCTCAAGTCCACGGGATTAATAGACACATCGACCTCCTCCGCTTCAGGAAGAACCGCGACGGTGACCGTAGAAGTATGAATCCTACCCTGCGCCTCGGTTTGAGGCACGCGCTGAACCCGATGGACCCCAGCCTCCCATTTGAGGCGACTAAAAACCCGCTGACCCTGAATCTCTACAATAATTTCTTTGAATCCGCCCAAGCCAGTCGAATTCGCCGAAAGCAGATCCACTCTCCAGCCTTGCCTCTCAGCGTATCTCTGGTAAAGGCGAAATAACTCACCCACAAATAACGCCGCTTCATCCCCACCCGCTCCGGCTCGAATCTCAAAAACGACGTTTTTCTCGTCATTTGGATCCTTCGGTAACAGCAAAATTTGTAGCGCCTTCTTCGAATGTTCTAAATCGCCCGCTAATCGCTTGAGCTCATCCCGGGCCATTTCCGCAATTTCAGCGTCCTTTTCATTTAAAAGCTCTTCGTTCGAGCTACGCTCTTGATTCAACTTCTTATAGTTGCGATACTCTTGCACAATTTCCTGCAAGCTCGCGTGCTCTTGAGAAATCTTCTTAAACTCCGACGGACGATTAGCAATCTCTGGATCCGCGAGACGGCTTTCAATTTCCATAAATCGGGCTTCAACCGCTTCAAGTTTGTCAAACATAGGAAATTAATTCTCCAGAAATTCTGATACCTGGGTCGGAACCCACCGTAAATCAGAGAGACCTCGAACTTCAAACTCGGTTCTCTCCGGAGTGCCTTGCTCCCGTTGTTTTTCTAAAAAGAGGACCTGCTTCAAAGAAGCCAACGCCACCTCAAGCTGCTCATCGGTCGGCTCCCTCGTAGTGAGCTTTTGTAAAGCCAAACCCGGCCGCATTAAAAAACTAAACCCTGGGCGATTCATCTGATAGGCGCAAACTCGAATCACCTCATAGGCCATGCCAGCAATCGGGAACATCAAAACCACCTTCGCCAAAATCATCCATAGATGACGATACACAGGATTGGAGGAAAAGCGGGCGACATTCAAGACTGGAAACACAAAACTAAACGTAATAACGCTCATCACAACCAAAAACAGTAAAAAACTAGTACCGCAACGGGGATGAAGGGTGCTAAATTTTCGCGCATTTTCCACGGTAAGCTCTTGATTTGCTTCGAACGTATAAATCGCCTTGTGTTCGGCACCATGATACTGAAAGACGCGGTAAATTTCCTTCATTTTTGAAATGAAGTGAATATAAGTGGTCAAGATGAGCAATTTTACAAACCCATCTAAAAGGTGGAAAATCGGACTCTGGGATGTCACTGACTCTACGCCAAAAGAAGTGATAAAAACTGTTATTCCGTGAGGCACCACTACAAAAAGGGAAATCCCAAAAAAGAAAGAAACTAAGACAGTCCCAAAAATCTCGAATTGAGACAATCCCGGGTCACCACCCGCTTTTTCCTCATCTCCCAGTGCTGCAACTGAGGCTGAAAAGCTGAGTGCATCTACCCCCTGCATCATGGACTCAACCAGCATCAAAACCCCTCTCCAAAGGGGTTTTTTAAAAATTGCCAGTCGCTCCCCAAGACTCGAATAAGGGTAACTCTGAAGAAGGATTTTCTGATCCAACTTGCGGACAGCAACGGAAACAAAATGAGGTGATCGCATCATCACCCCCTCAATGACCGCCTGTCCTCCAATACTGGTAAACCGTTTCAGATTTCCTCAGTCCCGTCGGAAAAGCTTACTTCTTTTTATACTTATTCAGAAAGCGCTCAACCCGACCTTCAGTATCGAGCAATTTGTGCTTACCCGTAAAAAATGGGTGACAGTTCGAGCAAATTTCAACTTTGATATTGTCTTTTGTTGCGCGAGTTTCGATCACAAAACCGCAAGCACAGGTCACTGTGGTTTCATTAAACTGCGGATGAATTCCTTGTTTCATAGGGGCCCTCGATTACCAAGTTTTAAATTTTTAGTCAAGCCATATCAACATTGAACGGCTTCTTACTTCTCAATCGCCTGTAATGTCCTCAGCTCTTACCTAGCCGCTCATCGCTTTGATGAATTCCTCGTTGGTCTTAGTATGAGAAACTTTGTCCAATAGGAAATCCATGGCATCCACTGTATTCATGGGATGCAGAACCTTCCTGAGCACCCAAAGCCGATTCAGCATGTCTTTAGGAAGCAAAAGTTCTTCTTTTCTTGTTGCGGACTTATTGATGTCCAGGCACGGAAAAATACGCTTTTCCATCAACTTTCGGTCCAAGTGAATTTCAGAATTACCGGTGCCCTTAAATTCTTCAAAAATCACCTCGTCCATCCTGGAACCCGTATCAATCAGTGACGTCGCAATAATCGTCAGCGACCCACCTTCTTCAATATTTCGCGCTGCTCCAAAAAATCGTTTCGGTTTATGAAGGGCATTCGAATCCACACCCCCTGAAAGAATCTTACCCGAAGGAGGCACTACCGAATTGTAGGCACGAGCCAAACGGGTGATCGAGTCCAAGAGGATCACTACATCGTATTTATTCTCTACCAAGCGCTTGGCCTTTTCGATCACCATTTC
>CAINWE010000486.1 GCA_903854365.1 Oligoflexia bacterium | reverse complement strand
GAGTTCCGCTCTGGTTTCGAGTCGATTTAGAAGCAGGTCAGAAGACTGGATTTTTTCTGGATCAGTTTTCAAATATCCAGATTGCAGGCCACCTTTTTAGGGATTTTCGGATGGGCGGGGCGTCGCCAGATCGTGTGGTTCGGATTTTAGATCTTTGTTGTTACGTGGGTCAGTGGAGTGCTCAACTCGCAGCACTTTTTCGGAGTCAAGGCCGCAAAGTCGAAGTGGTTGCGGTGGATGCATCGGCTCGGGCTCTTGAGTTTGCGAAAATGAACGTTGAAGCGCAGGGAGCTCATTTTGAATCGCTCTGCGGCAATGTGCTCAAAGATCTCGGGTCCTTACCTGACCAGAGCTTTGACCTGGTGATTTCGGATCCACCCGCGTTGATTAAAAGTAGGAAGGATATTGCGGCTGGTACGCGAGCTTATCGGCAACTTGCAATTCAGGTCTTTCGTTTAGTCCGTCGCGGAGGCGGGATAGTCTGTTGCTCCTGCTCGGCACTTTTAGACGAGGAGAGCTTTATTCAGGCTCAAGCTCAGGGGATTCAAAAAAATTCCGTCTCAGTTCGCTGGCTTGCCCGAGGGAGTCAATCTCCGGATCATCCTGTTTTGGCTGAATTTCCTGAGGGGCGTTATCTGAAAGGTTGGATGGGCGTCGTCGGATCGGAGTAGGAATAGAATTTGCTCGAGCCCCCTTTGGTTCGTGAATCAACCGGAGGGGAATTTATGGAATTTCGACGAGGAAGTTTTTCTAGTCTCTTATTTTGCAGTCTTTTTACTTTTTCGATCGTAGGAAATGTCTGGGCTCAGGACGGAGTCGCCGGTGAGCCCAGTTCGGTCGTGGATTCGGCTTCGCCGGTGTCGCGTCGAATGGTGACAGGAAAAGTCGTTTTTCAGCCCAGGTATACTCGAGTCGTAGATGAGATTTGCGATGGTGCGCCCTGCAAAGAATCTCAAATGTATTGGAGTCTGGTGATTGAGGCGAATGGTTCTCAATACCTTTTGAATGAAAAATTGAATCTGGGTCAAACGCGAGCCCCACTTGTTACCGAATTGGCCGGTGTTTCTCTGCGGCACGGATCGGTAGTCGAGTTGGACGGGGATTTTGTAGATTTCGGTCCTCACCTCTATTCGATTCAGAAAATTCATCACTTAGAGCTGGTCACGGATCTCGGATGGGCTTGTTACAATAGGGGTGGAGGAAATTCGAATATTTACGCTCGTGTGTGGAAAGAGCCCTTTGCGGCACCTCATCCGGAGGCCCAGGAGGGATTTAAGTTGCGTGTCCAAGAAGTGGTGAATCGAACAGTGCGGCCGATCGCTTATATTCGTGAAGCCAATGTTGCGGTTCGTTCGAATCAGTTGGTTTTTCAAGGAGAGAGCGCAGCACCCAAAGATATCGAAGTGGAATTAGAAATTCGGGATACAGACCCTCATGCGCTGACCGTGCCCTCTCAGCTGAGGATTAAAGCTAAGGCGTCTGCTAGTGCACTCGATCGGGGGGGAAGCGAGGCTGCGGCTGCTTCAGTCTTTGCGATGAGTTGTACACGAACGCGGACTGAAATTTCGCTCGATTAGCGCTTCACTGTTGCTGGATCATTTTACTGGAACATGATAGGGTGCCCAATCTTTTGTATTTAACGAGAGGGGAAGTTTTCTGTCATGAGTTCAGAGGTTTATCAGTTTTTTGCTACGACTGCGTTAGGAACAGAAGCCCTTTTAGTTCAAGAGCTTGAGCAAATAGGTGCCCATTCGGTGAGATCGGGTCGGGCGGGGGTCCACTTTCAGGGTCACTTGGAAATGGGCCTGCGGGCTTGCCTGTGGTCGCGCATTGCCAGTCGGATTCTTTTACCTCTAAAGACGTTTCGGGCGGAAAATCCCGATCAACTTTACGCGGGGGTTCGCTCGATTTATTGGTCGGAACATTTGACGAGTCGGGATACTCTGGCAGTTGATTTTTCGACGTCGCAGTCCAAAATCACCCATTCGCACTACGGAGCGTTGAAGGTGAAAGATGCCGTGGTGGATCAATTTCGGACTTTAGAGGGAACCCGCCCTTCCGTGGACCCGGGCAGACCGAGCGTACGCATCAATGTTTATTTGCTGAGAGACGAGGCTACGGTGAGCATTGATTTGTCGGGCGAAAGTCTCCATCGGAGAGGGTATCGATTGGAAGGTGCGCCTGCGCCACTCAAGGAAAACTTGGCCGCGGCCCTTTTGAAAACTGCGGGCTGGATGAAAGATCCCTCCCATGCCTTTTTGGACCCCATGTGTGGTTCGGGCACGCTTCCGATTGAGGCCGCTTGGATTGCGGCTCGGCGGGCCCCGGGGTTGACGCGCGATTATTTCGGTTTTTTGGGGTGGCAGGGTCATGTTCCAGTACTTTGGAGGCGCCTTCTTGAGGAGGCCCGCGATGTGGAAATTCGTGATCGAAAACAACTGCCGAAAATCGTGGGCTATGATCAAGATTTTAGAGTAGTCCGGGTTGCTTTGACCAATGTTGACAAAGCAGGTTTGACGGGCAGGG
>CAINWE010000485.1 GCA_903854365.1 Oligoflexia bacterium | reverse complement strand
GGTACAAAAGGATATTAAAAAAGTCTTAGCCTATTCGACCGTCTCTCAGCTAGGCTACATGTTTTTAGGTTGCGGTGTTGGTGCATACTCTGCCGGAGTTTTTCACGTAATTACTCATGCGTTTTTTAAAGCCTTACTCTTTTTAGCGGCCGGCAGCGTCATCCATGGCATGCACGAGGAACAGGATATTTTTAAAATGGGTGGGCTCCGCTCTAGGATGCCGAAGACGTTTTTGACCTTCGCGATAGGTTGGCTTGCAATCTGCGGGATTCCCCCCTTCTCGGGATTCTTTTCTAAAGATGAGATTCTGTGGAAGGCATTTAGCTCACCGAGTGGGTCAACCTTACTCTGGGGGCTGGGTGCAGTGACAGCCGTCATGACGGCGTTTTATATGACGAGACTCTTTGTATTGACTTTTTTGGGGACTCCTCGGTTTAAGGAGAGTGGGGATGCACATCATCACCCTTCTAGTGAAGAACACGAGCACCATACTCATGGTGTGCACGAATCGCCGTCCGTAATGACTTTGCCGTTGCAGATTCTGGCGATTTTGAGTGCCGTGGGCGGTTTCATCGGCATTCCGCATCTGAACTGGTTAGAACACTGGTTGGAACCAGTCATTCCGGCGCACGATGTTGCTGCTGCTGCAGTTAGTCCGGAGATGGAATGGGTCCTCATGGCGGTGAGTGTCGTGGGCGCCATTTTGGGGATCGTAGCTGCTTTGCAGCTTTATCGTAATTTGAAGGCTCCGAAGGCAATTGCTGAGCGATTTGCTGGGCTTTACAGCGCCTTGGAGGCCAAATGGTATGTAGACGAGATTTACGAAGCTCTCATCGTAAAGCCAATTCAAAAGTTTTCTGAAATTCTTTGGAGATACTTTGATGTGCAACTCATCGATCGGTTCGTTGTTGGTTTCGGTCGGTTATCGCTGTGGACCGGTGAGACCGTGCGACTCGCTCAGACTGGTTCTATTCAAGTTTATGCATTGATGCTTCTTCTTGGACTCATCGCAATTGCGGGGTACTTAGTTTATGTTTGGGTTTGATTCTCATTGGTTGTCTATCTTGGTATTTTTCCCTCTGGTTTGGGCTTTGATCGGGCTGTTGATTCCTTCGCCCGCAGATCAACGGTATTCTCCATTTAAGCTTTGGGCTTTAGCAGGGAGTCTACTGACGTTTTTATTTTCAGTTTTTCTCTATCTTCATTTTTCTAGTCAGGGAGAAGAGTTCCAGTGGATGGAGAGGGCGTCTTGGATTCCGAGTCTTGGGATCTCTTACGTGATCGGAATTGATGGAATTAGTCTTTGGCTGATGCTTCTTACCACTTTTTTAATGCCAATCACCGTATTAGGCTCTTTTAATGCAATTGAGCAGAGGCAGAAGGAGTATTATTTTCTTCTTTTGGCTCTAGAGACCGGGATGCTGGGTGCCTTTGTTTCTTTAGATTTGTTTTTGTTTTATGTGTTCTGGGAAGCGATGCTCATTCCCATGTATTTTCTCGTGGGAATTTGGGGTGGCAAGGACAGAATTTACGCAGCGATGAAGTTTTTTATCTTTACCATGGCTGGTTCCCTGCTCATGCTCGTGGCGATTTTTTACCTCGCTTATCAACACAAGGTTCAGACCGGTACTTATTCAACATTCATTCTTGATTTGTATCATTTGCATATACCGGGGGAGGGATACCTCGGAGCTCAGAGCCTCTTGTTTTTAGCGTTTGCTGTCGCATTCGCAATCAAAGTGCCGTTGTTTCCATTACATACTTGGTTGCCAGATGCTCACGTTCAAGCGCCGACTGCGGGGAGCGTGATTTTGGCTGCTGTGTTGCTGAAAATGGGCGGTTACGGGTTTTTACGGATTGCTTTTCCACTTTTCCCGGCTGCTGTCAGTTTGTTTCAGGTGCCGTTTATGGTCTTGGGAGCGATTGCTATTGTCTACGGTGCTTTGGTCGCAACAATTCAGCCGGATGTGAAGAAGCTTGTTGCATATTCCTCGGTGAGTCATATGGGCTATGTGGTTTTGGGGCTTTTTTCCCTGAACCAAATCGGAGTGTCTGGGTCGATTTATCAGATGCTGAATCACGGGATATCCACCGGTGCGCTGTTCCTACTCGTTGGGATGATTTATGAGAGGCGGCATACACGGGAGATTGCCGCGTTTGGCGGAATCACCAAGGTGATGCCTTTGTTCGCCGTAGTATTCATGATTGTCACGCTTTCGTCGGTGGCGCTACCCGGTACTAATGGGTTTGTCGGAGAATTTTTGATATTGCTGGGTGCCTGGGGTGCAAATCGAACCTTGACAGTGGTTGCCGCTCTCGGAGTCGTTCTCGGTGCGGTATACATGTTGTGGATGTTTCAGCGAGTGATGTTTGGGCCTGTGCAGCATGCCGAGAACGAAAAGCTTCAAGATCTCTCGCTCAGGGAGATCATTGTGCTTTTACCTCTCGTTGTAGCCATATTTGTGATGGGTATTTTTCCGAATTACTTTTTCGAGAAAATGGATCCAGCCATTCAGCGATTCCTCAATAGAAGCTCAACAGGACTAGCGAGTCAACCTAATCCAGGTCCACAAACTTCATACGCACAAGGAAATAGTCATGGAAGTTCTTAATACGATCCGACCCGAGTTGCTGATCCTCACCGAGGAGCAGCTACATTGTCTAGTGCCTTATTTGGTCGTTTTTGGCGGCGCCTGCTTGGCCATTCTTTTGAGTGTTTGGGGCGCTTTAAAGCCAAAATGGCCCGTGTTTTTGGTGGCTGGCTTGAGTTGTCTAGTGTCGATGGGGGTCTCGCTTGGGTTGATTCATCACTCCTCTGTGAGTCTTTTCAATGGAACGATGGTTTCAGATGCATATTCTCATTTTTTTAATTTGATCTTTATTGGTTCGGCCCTTTTTACTATTTTTTCTTCGCTGCGCTACTTGGATCACGAGAAGCTTCAGCATCCAGAATATTATGTGATGGTGTTGTTTGCCTGCCTCGGCATGATGCTGATGGCATCCG
>CAINWE010000484.1 GCA_903854365.1 Oligoflexia bacterium | reverse complement strand
TGCTTCCAAGATTATCCTTGAGCGTGGGTATAGCGTTTGTGGTTATAGCAATCTTTTTCAGCTGATCCAGTATTAAACTCACCCTAGCAACGCTTTGGTCTGAAAATGACGAAATGCTCGACCAAGCTCTTTGGGCCGGTTTTGCCTGCCCAGACAGTTATACTGGGGAGGACCTGATCGAATACCACATCCATGGCAATCCATGGATCGCCCAGCGCCTGCTAGAAACCCTCTCCCATTGGGGAGCAAGGCAAGCACTACCCGGAGAATTCAGCTTTCGAGCCGTAAGAAATGGAAAAATTTCTCTCTTTCAGGCCCAAGCAATTGCTGATCTCATCGGGGCCACGAACGACGCCGCAGTTTCCGTGGCACTTGAGAAGCTTTCTGGCTATCAATCGCAGTTGGTGGCAAGCCTCGGCAGAAATCTCCGGGAAATTGCAGCACTCAGCGAAGTGGGTATTGATTTTGCCGATCAGGATATCGAGGCCGTCTCACTACCGAAGCTCAAGGAAAGACTAGAGGGCGTCGTTCATGCGCTCGAGGACCTCAGTCAGTCCTATCAGCGAGGAACACAACTCCAAGAGGGCATCCGCGTCGCGCTCGTAGGACTGCCCAACGCTGGGAAATCGAGCTTTTTCAATGCCTTATTAGGCGAGGACCGCTCGATTGTCTCTGAGATAGCGGGCACAACTCGCGATGTCATCCGAGAAAAGCTGACACTGCGTGGTGTGAAGACCTCGCTCACACTCCGACTTGAGGACACCGCAGGCCTCCGGCTGACGCAGGATACGATCGAGAAATTTGGGATCGAGCGCACTTTGGATGCTGCAAAAAATGCGGATTTAATCTTGTGGATCATCGACCCCCACTCTCCGGGTTCTGCAATTCGCGAGCAATGGGATGCGATGAGCAAAACCTTACCCCCGCTGCTCCGATCAAAAGCACTGGGCATCCTCACCAAAGTCGACACTTCTGATCGGTCCGAAGTTCAATCTGCCCGAAATATTCTTCAAGAACTTGGTATTTCAACTCTCGCAGAAGTCTCATCCGTCACGGGACTAGGGGTGAGCGAAGCAGCGCAGAATATAGCCAATTTTTGCGAGAGATCCCTTGAACGCAAGCCTGGCGAGCTCATTCTCACTCGATTAGAACATGCACGAGCTGTGAACGATGCCCTCGCCCACCTCAGGCGGGCGATCGGGGTGCCGGAAATCGATCTTTTTGCCTCAGATCTCCGACAGGCACTCAACGACCTCGCCCCTTTAGTGGGGGAAACGCTACCTGACGATATCCTTGGAAAAATTTTTTCCAACTTTTGTATTGGAAAATAGACTGAATTTTGGGCAAATGAACGTAGTTTATTTGTAGGAAATTTTCCCAAGAGGTTTTCTTATGACTACCAGCATTCAAAAAATCGGCGTTTTGGGCGCAGGCCAGATGGGCTCCGGCATCGCCCAAACTGCGGCCCAATACGGCTTTCACATTTTACTTGCAGATCAAAATCGAGAATATGCTGATCAGAGTAAGCTCAAGATCGGTGCACAATTCAAAAACTGGTCGAAAAAGGCAGAATGAGCCCTTCTGACGAATCACAATGCCTCGAACGTATTCGAGTCGTGGCATCCATTCAAAACCTGGCAGAAGCTGATCTCGTCATTGAAGCGGTCTCTGAGAAGCCTGAAATTAAATTTGCGATCTTTAAGCAACTGGATCAAATTTGCCCACCTGAAACGCTCCTAGCCTCGAACACTTCGTCCATTAGCATTACGGCCATTGCCGCTCAAACCAGGAGACCAGAGAAGGTTGCCGGAATTCACTTCATGAACCCTGTGCCCGTCATGAAATTGGTCGAGGGCATCCGGGGCCTTCAGACCTCAGAAACTACTTTTTTTCATATCCGCGCCGTCGCAGAAAAAATGGGCAAGACCTTTATTGAAGCCAAGGATCAACCCGGTTTTGCTGTGAACAGAATCCTCATGCCGATGATCAACGAGGCGATCACCGCGCTACATGAAGGAGTAGCGAGTATGGAGGATCTCGACACTGCAATGAAGTTGGGAACCAATCAACCAATGGGTCCCCTCACACTCGCAGATTTTATCGGACTCGATACCTGCCTAGCCATTATGGAAGTCCTACACCAGGGTTTAGGCGACTCGAAATACCGCCCATGCCCGCTCTTAAGACAGTATGTTGCAGCGGGATGGCTAGGCAAAAAGACAGGAAGAGGGTTTTACCGCTATGACGTATAATTTTCTCAAAACCGAGACCTATGATCCGGGAATTCTGATCGTCAAGATCGCACGCCCTGACGCACTCAATGCTCTGAACACCCAGGTACTCATAGAGCTGAAACACATCCTCTCAGAGGAAGCGCAAAACCCAAAGACTCGCGTACTGATCCTAACTGGCGAGGGCAATAAGGCCTTTATTGCGGGGGCCGATATTTCTGAGATGCATGCAAAATCAGCCGAGGAAGGTGTACAATTTGCGCAGCTGGGGCATGAGGCGACCAAACTCTTGGAGCTCATGCCTAAGCCGACGATTGCTGCTGTGAACGGCTTTGCCCTGGGCGGCGGAGCCGAATTTGCGATGGCTTGTGACTTCATCGTTGCCAGTGAAAATGCAGTACTGGGGCAACCCGAAGTCACGCTGGGTGTCATCCCCGGCTTTGGAGGCACGCTAAGACTCTCTAAATTTGTTGGCCTCCCCCGAGCGAAAGAGCTTATCTTTTCAGGCAGAAAGGTCAAAGCCCAGGAGGCACTCTCCCTCGGCTTGGTTAACCATGTTTTTTCTTCTGAAGAGCTCATCCCAAACACAATTGAAATCGCACGCTCGATGAGTCAGCAGTCGCTCAGCGCAATTGCCCGAGCTAAACAGCTGCTCAATGAATTCTCAGAATCAGCAGGGTTAAATTTTAAACTCGACGCTGAGGCCCAAGCTTTTGGGCGCCTTTTCGGATCGGCCGACCAGATCGAAGGAATGAGCGCCTTTCTAGAAAAAAGGAAACCGCACTTTCAAGGACTTTCCACCCCAAATACCCAGGAACAACCTCAATGAACTCAAACACCACGATGTACCAAGGCTGGCCAGAAGTTGACGAATCCAAGAAACTACTCATCGAGCAAGTGCGAGCATTTGCAGAAGACAAGATCAAACCCCGAGCAGCCCAGCTCGACGCGACTGGAGAATTCCCAAAGGACATCATCCAAGCTCTTGCTGAAATGGGCATCCTTGGAATGATGGTTCCGGAAAACTATGGCGGATCTGCAACCGATGCCATTTCCTATGCAATGGTCCTCGAAGAAATCGCAGCTGCCTGCGCTTCGACCGCTGTCATTGTTTCGGTCAATAACTCACTGGTGTGTGCCCCCCTCACCTATTTCGGAAATGATTCACAAAAAACAAAATACCTCACCCCTCTTGCCCAAGGTAAAAAGCTAGGGTGCTTCGCACTTTCCGAGCCCGGCCACGGCTCTGATCCCGCCGGCCTCGAGTGCTCTGCAACAAAAGTTCCCGGCGGCTACAAAATTCGAGGTACAAAAAACTGGATTACTAACGGAAAAGAAGCCGATATCTGCCTGGTTTTCGCAAATCTGGATAAGTCCCAAGGGTATAAGGGGATCTCCTGTTTTATCGTCGATACAAAATCCCCCGGCTATCAAGTCTCCAAGTTAGAGGACAAGTTAGGCATCACCGCTTCATCGACCGCGCAGCTCTTTTTTGACGATGTTTTTGTTCCTGAAGAATGCCTTCTCGGTAAGCCCGGCGATGGCCTAAAAATCGCTCTCAATACCCTCGATGGAGGCCGCATCGGGATTGCTGCGCAGGCCCTTGGCATCGCACGATCTGCCTTTGAGTCATCGAAGCGCTTTGCCACCGAGCGGGAACAATTTGGAGCACCGATTGCAAAACTTCAGGCAATTCAATGGTTCATTGCCGACATGGCCACGCGCCTCCAAGGGGCTCGACTCTTGACCTGGGCTGCTGCTCGAGCGAAGGACCTAGGTCTAAAATATACAAAAGAGGCCGCAATGGCAAAGCTTGCTGCCTCTGAGGCTGCCATGTGGATCACCACGAAAGCGATTCAAGTCCACGGCGGTTACGGCTACACGAAGGAATACAGTGTCGAGAGGAATTTTCGTGACGCCAAAATTACCGAAATTTATGAAGGCACCTCAGAAATTCAAAGGGTGGTCATTGCCGCTCAGGAGTTTGCGGCCTTGAACAAAAGCTAGTCCCAAAACACTTGGAGGCAGCATGAGAGTCCAAGAGAAGAAAAAACAAAAGAAGCCAGCCGGTAAAAAACTAAGAAACTCCGGGCCGAGCAAAGTTTCGCCTTCCATCAAAAAAATCCGCGAGGCAAAGGCGCATTGGGAAAAACGCTTGACCCAATCTGAAACAAGCGCCCCACCTCGCTCGGTGAAGTTTACGACTTTGAGCGATATGGATGTGCCCCTTCTCTCGACCCCTGCCGACCTCGAGGCTGAAGGCTTCGATTACCTCAAAGACAGCGGTTTTCCCGGCGAATACCCTTACACACGGGGAGTTCAGCGGAACATGTTTCGAGGAAAACTCTGGACTATGCGCCAATTCGCTGGATTTGCCAGCGCAGAAGACACGAACAAGCGATTTAAGCTCCTGCTCGCAAATGGTCAAACCGGGCTTTCTACTGCTTTTGATATGCCAACACTCATGGGCTACGACGCTGATAGTCCCCGAGGTAAAGGCGAGGTCGGCAAATGTGGCGTCTCAGTTTCCTCCATTCTAGACATGGAAAGCTTATTTCAGGGCATTCCCCTTGGGGAAGTAACGACTTCCATGACGATTAACGCCCCGGCGATCGTACTCCTCGCGATGTACTTTGCGGTCGCTGAAGCCCAGGGAGTGCCGAAAGCGAAGGTGAGAGGCACCCTGCAGAACGATATTCTAAAAGAATATATCGCCCAAAAGGAATGGATTTACCCGGTAATCCCTGCAGTCGGCTTAGTCACGGATACAATCGAATACTGTACACGCCATTATCCTAACTGGAACACAGTCAGCATCAGCGGCTATCACATCCGAGAAGCTGGGGCGACAGCCGTCCAAGAACTCGCGTTTACCCTGGCCGACGGCCTCGCATACATTGACTCATGCCTTGCGCGAGGCTTAAAAATTGACGAATTTGCACCACGCCTCTCTTTTTTCTTTGATGTACACAACGATTTCTTTGAGGAAATCGCAAAATTCAGAGCAGCGCGACGAATTTGGGCAAGACTCATGCGGGAAAGGTATCAAGCAAAGGACCCGAAGTCTTGGATGCTGAGAACCCACGCCCAAACCGCTGGAGTCTCACTCACCGCGCAACAGCCCTATAATAATATTGTGCGGGTCACCGTCCAGGCACTCGCAGCCATCTTAGGCGGCACCAACTCACTCCATACCAATAGCATGGACGAAACCCTTGCCTTACCGACAGATGAAGCTGTCATGATCGCACTCAGGACCCAGCAAATCATAGCGGAAGAAAGCGGTGTAGCCCATGTGGCAGACCCTTTCGGAGGTTCATACTTCATTGAGCTCCTGACCTCACGAGTTGAAAAAGCAGCTCTTCAATACATTCACCGGATTGACGAGATGGGCGGTATGATCAAAGCCATCGAAAAGGGCTTCCCACAAGCAGAAATTGCAAACAGCGCCTACCATTTCCAACGACAGCTTGAAACGAAGGAGAAGGTCATGGTCGGTGTGAATAAGTTTCAAATGAAAGAAAACAAAAGATCACTGAACACGCTCTATATCGACCGCACAGTCGAGCAGAACCAAATTCAAAAACTGGCACAACTCAGAAGATCAAGGCCCAGCGAAGCTCACCAAAATGCCTTACGGAACGTTAAGGAATCCGCTACGGCGGGGCAAAATCTGATGGAACCAATCCTCAGCGCAGTGAAAGCCCATGCCACACTCCAAGAAATTTGTGATACACTCAGACCCGTCTTTGGTGAATACCGCGAGTCTGGAAGCTTCTAAGTGAAGGAGAATGTTCATGGCAAATGATTCCGCAACCCTTCAAAAAATTCGAGTCCTCGTTGCCAAGCCAGGGCTGGATGGCCACGATCGAGGAGCCAAAGTCATAGCACGGGCACTTCGAGACGCTGGCTTTGAAGTCATCTACACCGGCCTTCATCAGACCCCAGAAATGATCGTAAATGCAGCAGTTCAGGAAGACGTTCAGGTCATCGGACTCAGCATTTTATCCGGTGCACACAACGCTCTCGTTCCAGAAATCATTGCAGGACTCAAAAAAGACGGTCTCACAGACGCCCTTCTCCTCGTAGGGGGGATCATTCCTGACGAAGATATTCCTGGCCTTAAGGCCCAAGGAGTTCATATGGTGTTTACTCCTGGGGCGAGCCTTCAGGAGGTGGTGGACTACATTCGGACTCATGCACCAGCGCGAGCTTGAGAAAGATTCACCAAACTTACTCATTGCCTATTTTATAAATTATTTGAATATTGAAAATATAATTATATTCTTAAAGTAATAAAATAAACGAATTAAGCAGCTCAACTAATTCTCAACGAAGGCAATAACTATTAAGACTGTTCGACCCGCGCTTCGAAGCGTGCACTACCCAATTGACGTATTAAATGTTATATTTTTAATATTTTTCTTCTTCGAATTCAGCGATAAATAATGGGCAAATGCCCAGCCATACAAATTCCAATACTACTCGTGATTTGGAATTGCCACGGCTGAGAATGCTAAAATCGCCCTAAAGGCATGAGCATCACCTTCGAGGTGCTGGGCTGGTTTGCCTGACGCATCAAAGGTTCGAGAGGGCGGTGGCGGACCTGAAAAAACCCGGTTCTTCGCAGCGAGGTGAATCTTGAAGCCTGGCAAAATTTGAGAATGGATTTCGTGGGGCCCCAGCAATCTCAGGCTTGGTATCAGACCCGTCAAAAAAGGCCCGTTAGGGGCGAGCCCCCGTTTCGGATAGAGAGTACTGTCTCGGAGCCCTTCTGGATTTCCCCCGGGCTCCCAACGACCATCATGAACCCTGGTAGGACTCAGTCCAGCTGCTCTACGATCGACCGACTCGAGGAACCCCCCTGGAGACAGGTGATGGAGATGAGAGAATGCTAGCAAATGGGTCTGAAGCAGCTCTCGCAGTTCCGCTCCCTCATGATCAGGAACCACAATCCCGACGTGATTGAAGCAAGCCTGCTTGAGCGAATGCCAGCTCGAGGCTAACTCAAGATGGAGATCAGCCGCCATCACGCTGATACCCAGCCGTGCGGAGCCCAGCTGTTCTGCCCCCCCCACGAGCCCAGAAACCGAAGCACCGACAGCAGGATGCACCACCGAATCTGACCCACTCAACGGCGCGGCCAAGAGAGGATGCACCGTTAGCAATACCTCCAAGCCAATCCAGAAGAAGATCTTCTTCATGATCACCCTGAATCCAGTCATACGCATGGTTTTAAACCTATCCAAAAGGGCCACACC
>CAINWE010000483.1 GCA_903854365.1 Oligoflexia bacterium | reverse complement strand
CGCCTACGAGGGGACGCTTGTCTTCATCAGCCACGACGTTCACTTCATCCGGAAGTTGGCCACCAAGGTCCTCCATGTGAATGACGGCAAGGTCACCTCCTATCTGGGGACCTATGACGACTTCCTGGAAAAGGTCGGAGCTTTAGGCAATGAACGCGAAGCGTTGACTGCGTAGGGGCTTGCGACAGTTGGCGGAGAGCAGCGTTGTTGCTCGTTTGCAGTAGTACACTACAGCGGCGCTCGCACGCCTTGCTCTCCATCCAATCTCACTGCGCCTGAGAGAGCTTTTTAAAAGGCATCAAAGGAGTCAAAAACTGAGAAAAAGTAGTGGCGATTCCCACAGATCAGGGTGGTCTCAACTCAAAAACAAGTTGAATTCATGGGGCAATCTCTTAGAGTCTCGTATCCGATGCAAACTATCACCGCAGTGGATCACGCCACCACTACTATTACCCGTGAGGAAATTGATCAGGTTGAGCGTATGCTCAAGGTGATTGATCTCCGTCATCGGAGTCTTCAACAGGCAACTCGCTGGCTGTTGATCTGGACTGCAGTCCAAGACTTAACAGTAAGGTTTGCATGTTCTTCTTTGGAGTCTCGCAATGCTGTAGCTTCGTCATTTGAAAACCTTTTGCGATCACTTGCCTACACCGGAACTCAGGTTCTTGAAATTACCAATTCACTTGAACTGACTGCTTCAGATTTCCGGCTTGGAACAGATTGCGACCTAGAAAGTTTTAAAGCGTGTGTTTATTTTATCGAAGCTAAAATAGCCCAGTGGTTTGCTCCAAAAGCAGATAATGAAAGCGTTTTGGCTGTTTGGGAAGCTATTGCGTGAGCCCATCTCAATGGTTCAGAAAAGCTGTTGAGCTGTATTATAGGCTCTCGGTTGCTCCTCCGGATGAACAGGGGCGTCTTCTTACAGAATTTGAAGAAGCCGTAAATGAGGTTACCGTTCCCAAGGCAACACCTGAAGTTATTATCCAGTCAATTAGGGAATTTAACGACTGCTATACCCTCAAAAGGGTCAGTGGAAAATCGCCTGATGATTCCTTCAATGAAACAAGGCCTACTCGAGGGATATAACCGACTAGGGGATACGAAACTATATTATTGGCACTTAAGGCAGACTTTTGAATTGACCCTAATATGTACTCCATATGGAGATTTAGCGCTCTCGGCAATGAAATCAGCTTCCGTTCTCCGTGCCTGCTCCTGGCTCTTATCCAGGATCACCTCCACATCGACTCCCCGCTTCTCAGCCTCAATCAGAGCCACAGCAATCGGCTCAGACGTGAAAGAATAAGCCTCCACTAGCACCTGCTTCTTCGCACTATTCACAGCTCTCACCACCGCCTCCGTTCATCCCCCATGGGGACTGAAATAGACTTTGATGTCAGGAGTGTTGGTCTGGGCTTGGAGAATGGTAATTGAAAATAATGCGATAATAGCAAAGGCAGCGCGCCCGTGGCTCATTGGGATTTTTTTCTTTTATCTTCCAGCTCCATAAGCCTTTTTTTTAAAAAAGCCTCCGTCGTCACTCTCAACTCATTACCATCCGTCAGTAGCGCGTAAAACGTGTGGTCGAAGGTCTTGAAATGGATCTCTTTTGGAATGTCGCTCTCATCCACGAGCCAAGCCCGTCCTCCTGAGTTCACGCCCAAGGTTGCGGAGACCCAGTGATCAGTAAATTTACGCTTCTTTTCAGAAATATAGGTGATGCTTTTACAGACTCCGTGGTCAAAGCGGGCGCGTATGATCAAATCACCGTCCCGATAGATCCTAACGTCCTTGTCCAAAGTTGGATGGCCCAGCTTTTTGGACATGGCAGCCTCCGTCTCGCCGATCCAGACCAGTGAACAAGGGTTCATTTTTGCCGCAGGTGGTTTTTTGAGTAACTCCCTCTTGCCATTTCCTGAGTTAAAATTGGGGTCGTAGTCCCATTTATAAACGAGCAGGGTTTTTCTATCCCTCATGTCAGCCAGAAGGTCACTATGGGGTGTCCTGTAGTAAATACGATTTGGCCTAGTGAATGTAGGGACGATCCACGCCCGATTTCCCGAGTTGTTAGCTAGAAGTCGTGATACCCAGCAGTCATTGAGTCTCTTGTAATTGTCAGCCTCATAAAGAACCGCATCAGCTACACCCGCCTTGTAGTGCGCAAAAACCGTCTGACATCCATCGAAGTAGAGTTTGGCCAGGTCGCTCTTATTTTTGTTTATTTTGTATTCTGGTCCGTAATTCCGGACGATGAATGATTCAGTATCACCAATTTTGGCAATCGGGTGGTCTGGTGCGAAGATGCATTCCGGAAGGCTATCCACGTGGATAGTTTTACCGGGCTGATGGAGTGCCTTCTGGAAGAAAGAGTCTGTATCAACCATCAACTGATTCCCTTTGCTGACAAAGGCATGGAACTTTCCATCCTGTGAGCGATAAACTTTACGGCTCGAGGCGGAACTTTCTTCAAGAACCCAAGATGTACCCCGTGAGTTCAGCTTTAGAACAGAGGAAAGCCATGGTTTGGAGATCTTCCTGTCAAAGGTGAAGTAGAAGAGAGAGTCGGCTTTTCCTGCCTTAAAATGCGCCTGCACCTCGTTGCCATTGTCGTGAAATAGGTCAAACCCGTTCATGTAGTGGGCGGTCGGAGCTCCTAGTTCTTTGATGATTTGAGACTTGCTCTCCCCCAGTGCTGCCGAGTGAGGGGCGGTGGGTTTAGGGCATACAGTGGTGCATCCATTTAATAGGAGAGGCGATATTAAAATGAATGGCAAAGGGACTAGGTATAATGCGAAATGTTTCATGTTCAGTAGTTTTCAGAATGATTTAGATGCTCATGCCAGTTTTGAGAGTACTTGGCGGCAAGTTCAGGAGCGTGGAGTATCAGAAGTACATTCTCAGCATTCCCGGTCTCGGCTGCTTTCGTGAAATTGAAGCTTCCTGTTATTACTTCTTGATCGTCGATCACCATCACTTTGTTGTGGGCGATCTTATGGGTGGCGTCGATAAAGGTGGTAACTCCTCCATTAGTAAGAAATGTCGCACCGGAGTAGCGCTCAGTCCGCTGACTTCTGTCGAGGATGACCCTAACATCGACCCCACGCTTCTTCGCATCTACCAAAGCTTTTGCGATTGGTGTGGAGGTGAAACTGTAGGCCTGAACTAGAATAGTCTTTTTTGCTCCGTTGAGTGTTTCTACTACGGCTTGGGTGCAACCACCATTTGGGCTAAAATAAGCCTTGAGATCCTGTGGACCTTGTTGCCCTTGCAAGGTCAATGGAACTGTCAGAATTAGTATTAGAACAGCCCGTTTCAAGGTCTTTTATGGCGAATGTCTTCCCGAAGTCGCTTTACAGCGGGATGTTCTTGTTCAGTTGGGTCGATCTTTTTCAATTCCCCCTCGGCTTCAACGAACATCGAAAGTTCAATATAACCAATTGCAGCACGGCAATGACGCATAAGACTCTCAGAACCTGTAGTATAGTTACTCAGTGTTGGAATGGATGGATGCTTCAGTCCCTCTGATGAGGGCAGCTTCTTTGCTATCTGCCGTAGTACTGAAGAAACCGGAAAACTAACCATCAACAAGGCCCTATCAAGATCTGCATCATGTTTTTCAAGTAGTGCAATCAGAAGATGAAAAGGCCTGATGGTCGGCTCTTCTGATGAAAGATGGCCTTCTGCATTTGAAAAAATGCTTTTGGAGAGCTTACTTCTATGAATTATTCCGTTTTTATAAACTACATTGTGAGCTTGATTAAATGATTCACGTCTCAATCGTCGTCTGATTTTGGCGGGAACAAGTCCAGAGTTAATAAAGATCTGTTCTATCTCAGTTACCTCATCCTTAATCTCGAGCAACTCAATAGGCTTTGGACTGTGAATGATCTTTTCAAGCTCTACATCAACAATCTTTAGGAGGCCAAGCATTAAGTCTAATGGATCAATCTCTTGATGATTAAGATTTTGAGCCTCAATCGCAGCAATCGTCCAAACTAGATTTATTCCATCAGAATATTTGCTCATATTCCTACGCAGAATCAGACTTAATGAATTTCTTCCTGGGCTTCATCTTTTCAACAGAAGGAGATGGGACGGGAGATGCAGTGACGCCGGGACAAGGTATGTTGACAGGAACGATCGATTGAGAAGGCACCGGGGCTGTGGTCGTAGTTTCGGATGTAACCTGGGTGGCTGGTCTTTTTAAGTCTCTGAAGACCTTCGAGGCCTTAGGATATAAAAAGGAAGCTATAAGAACCAACAATGTTAGTAAGAGAACGGATAATACCACCCGATAAATCAGTCTATTCCTTGATTCAATTGCATGTTTCCACGTCCCAAGTTCGTCGATCTCTTCTTGATAAGATCTATTTCCTAGCTTTGAAGCCGCAGTCCATAGTTGACTAGCAACTTCATAATCGCCTAACTGAACCTTTATTCGTGCCAGTAAATCAAGTTCTTGATGAGACTTTGGAAGGAAGCCACGAGGCATCAAAACCCCTTCTGCGCTTGCAAAAGCACCTAAGAGGGCAAGCTCAGAGGCTCTCGCCAGTCGATTCTGGAGTGCAAACTTGGAAAGTAGATTTGTCAATTGAAGATAACTCTTTTGTTGCTTTTATCGCGCCAGATTTGCTCCAAAACCCCTTTGTGCATTATTGACCACATCATCAGGCGTTAGTGTCCATAGTTGTTGAACAATCTGTCTAAGTCCTTCCGTGTTATTCTGGGATATGTAGTTACGTCCCATGTCCAAAAGACGTAAAGCCTTCGCTTGATCCGTCATTTTTGTTTTTTCCGATTCAAGGTACCTAAATTGATTTACCCAGAAAGAAGGTTGAGCAAATAAAATGCCGAAATATAAAGATTCAACGTCTTTTTGTCTCTTCTCAATACTATCAGCATCCTTACGCTTGATTGAGTCATCAACCTGAGATGAAAGGTCAGATGCTTTCTGCTTCTGTGAGGAAGTCCCGTGATCCGCTGCAACTGACTTAAGGTCTTTGAGCCAATCCTGAATCTTTGCTACAATTGAAGGCCAATGGACAAGAGTCTCAATAGCATCAACTTGAATTTTAAACTCAAGCATTCTCGATTGTCCTTTATTAGCAGCAACTGCATCGCCTTCAGAAGCTGCTATCGATGATCGTATTTCCTGGAGTAGGGCGGACGATCTTAGCTCATCAATCTTTGAGATGATGTCACTTTGGTCGGCTGCTTTAGCTTCCGCTTCAAGTTTTTGTAACCTTTCAATCTCGAAGCTTAAATCTGTTTCTAGATCTTTTTTTGTGATTGACCCCTTTCGTAGATCAAGATGGAAGTCGTATTCTTCATCAAAGATAGGAATGTAAATATTGATTGTGATAACTCGCGATTCATCAATCCTTAAAGTGATTTCAACATCAGATCCCGCTGGAAGGTCCCGTTT
>CAINWE010000482.1 GCA_903854365.1 Oligoflexia bacterium | reverse complement strand
CTTTAGTTGAAAAGCCACTCGGAGTCTTTTTAAGATAAGATTATTAGTCAGGGAAATTTCAAAAGGCTGTAAGGGTGCGTTCTCATTTTTGCCGCGTTTAAAAATGACCAACCCATCTAAAAATCGTGAGAGCACTTTGTCGCTGCAGTTTCTGTATCCTTCTTCGTGCTCCTGTTTAAGAAAAGAACTGACTTCCTCTAGACTGATTTTAAAATCGGTGAGGGCAATGATTTCGATGAGCTTGGGCTCGCTCACGTTGAGAATATAGCGAACGCTTCGAAGGATGTCGTTATTGGTCATTGGCGCAATTTCTATCATAATAGACCGATATTTGCACTGTAGGACTGGTTTAAGTTGTGTTTATATTTAATTAATTTACTTAATATTGGACAATTTGCGTAAAGGACGAGGTTCGGCTACAATCTGGTTTTCTATGCCGCCTTCAAACTCAATCCCAGTCAATCAGACAAAATCAGAAGCCAGACAAGTCGCTCTTCGACGCTTGGACCGCCGTGAGTGTAGCACGGGCGATATTGCTCAGACATTGAAGCGCAAAGGATTTTCGGCCCAAGTCATCGCAGAAACGGTTCAGGAGCTCGTCGATCAGAAGTTGATCGATGATCAAAAGTATTCAAGAATTTTAGTCCGAGAACAGACCCTTCGGGGTAAAGGCCCGAACTGGATTCGGATGAAGCTCAAGGCCAAGGGGATTGCCACCGATCGCAAGGAGGTCGAGGCGTTGATCGAGAACGCTGCCGAAACCTCCGAGTTGGTCGTTGCTGCTGGAGTCGTTGCGAGGAAGTATCCTCTAGCTTGCGCTGATCCCGCTGTCGCCAGGAAAGCCATTCAGGCGCTCCTCCGGCGGGGGTTTAGTTACGATGTGGCGCGCCAAGCCATACTGATTCATCGAGATTCCCCGCTCGGCGAGGTCCCCTGAACTCCCGTTCAGGATGGCGTCGGTGAAGGCCCGACTAAGTCGAAATCAAAGTAAAGTAATTGGTAGCTTGAGCTATAGGCACCGCAACTTCCTTTTGCTGGTGCTGACAAGGTGCCGTTGAGGAAGTTGCCGTTGATTGTGGAGGTTCCCGTGAGGGTACCGAAGCAGCCGCCGATGGGAGTTTGTGTGACTGTAAAGTTCAGAGTGTAGCCAGAAGCAGTCCCAGCGATGGTGCCTACGTCCTTATCGTTGATGGTGTATTTGCCGGTCACTGAGGAGCCTGTTTGTGTGAGCGTAAAAAGGGTGGTTTGGCTAAAGGCTGTCCCATTTTGGGTGCCTGACTCGGTTCCTTGGAACGTTCCGTTGTAAGGAGAGGGAGTGCTCTTAGAACAAGCAAAAGTACCGCTGAGCATGGTCATGGTGATGAGAATAATCGCTTTGTTTTGCATAGTAATCCTTCACCCGGCGGGTAAGCGTTTCATCGGTTGACTTTAGTTTAACGGGCTGGAATGCGGATTGGCAATGGATTAATTCAAATCTTCATCGGTTTTTTCGGAGGCTGTTTTCCAATAGGCCCGTGTCGGGTGACCTAGAACTTGTTGATCTTTTTGAATCGGTTGCAGGGTTTCTACCGATACGACGGCCACCCAAAGGTTTTCTGGAGTGTCGTCCGTGGGATCGACTGCATCCGCTAGTCTCAAGAAATCGCGATACGAAATCCAGGATCCCACGAATCCACAGTTCGCCGGGCCATCGTGAGCAAACTGCATCCAGTCTAAGGTGTTGATTTCGTCCTTTGGGGGCGTGTCGCGGAGCCAACTGGGCAGGGTGATGGGTTGCCCTGAGGCGGACGGAGCTTGTAAAACGGTTCCTGCGTACAGACCCAAAACTTCCCCAGCTTTGAAGTTGCGGTTTGCAAAGAGTCCGTATCCCCGGGAGGCCCCTAGGGGGCGAATCGATACGGCCATTTTTTGGTCTTGTCGATCTAGGCTGCGAAGAGCTTTTTCAGTCCATGCGGACTCGATGGCTTGCGGGATCTTACGAGGTAAGTCGCGTTTGCTTACTTGTACTGAGAGTTGGGGAAATTGGCCGAGACCTTGTGCTCGGTTGAGAGGTCGAATCGCGCGTAATCCGTGAGTGTGGAAGAATTCAAGAATCGCAAAAGTGCTGACTTCAAGAGTGCGAGGACGTGCTAACGCGAGCTGAGGAGTCAGTAAGAAGCTGAGCCAGAGGGTTAGAACGTGAAGTGCTCGTAGAATCTGGGACCGGCGGCTGAGTTTGCGCATAGGATAAAATTTGACTTAAAACTCGGCTCAAAGAAACACCTATTTTACAAACTTCTGTTGCTGCAGGCGTGGGTGGTGAATCCACGTCAGTTCGTGTTTTCCGTGGAGGGTATGCAGGACTCTGCTCTGTGGAAGTGTTTGGAAACGTTCGATGAGGACTGGGTCGGACTCTCCTCTGAGTTTAATGTTGCAAACGAATTTTTGGCAGTGACCCGACTCGAGCCAGGAGTGGACATAGTCAAAAAGTTTTTCTGGGTAACAAATCACATCGCTGAAAACCCAGTCCATCGGGGTGGGTTGAAACGAAAAGGCATCCCCGCGTCTGAACTCGATGTTAGTGCTTCGCATGACCTTCGGGCTCAATTCGGTGCGGTCGAGGCTGACCACTCGTGCGTTGAGCTCTGCGAGCGCCCAAGACCAGGATCCCGGAGACGAGCCTAAATCGACAACACGCTCACCGGGTTGAGGCCACTCTCCGAGGATGGTGAGTGCTTCCCAGAGCTTTAAGTAGGCACGACTGGGCGGCACGTCTTTATTCTCTTCAAACGGAATCAACCCATTCATCGTAGGGCGCGAGACAGACTGACTATAGAGAATCCAGTGCTCGTCTGCGAGGGTAAAGACGGGGTCCGAAGCCGAAGGAGGGAGGGAGGGAAAGCGAAAAGGCTGCTGCTTTTTTTTGGAAACGACCCCCTCTGCAATCAACGCACCTCTCCGATGGAAGAGATCTCCAAAATAGCGCCAACGGGGTGAAATGGCTCGGAGCTTTTTTTGAGCATCGGTAATTGAGTCAAATTCTAGGCCTTTGACGTCCCTCCAGACGCAATCAGCCCAGGCGGGCTCAAATCGGTCCTCTTGGAGCCAGTGAGTCTCGTCGGTAGAGTAGATCACCTGGGCTTGGTGATATCGGAGTTCGTCCAAAAGTTCTTTTTGGAACTCTTTAGGTCGGATGAGGATTTGCCGCGGGATATCCGCTGGCCTTACTCGCGGGGGTAGCAGTTGTGGTGTTCTGAGCATTGGATACAGACGGGGCGTTTGCAGATTTCGCAGTGGGCCTCTGAGGGTTCGCGTTTACAAAAGAAGCAGATTTCGTTCATGCATTCGATCTCCTATCTGATCGCCTTACGGATTCTAGCATGAGACTCTCTGAGTGAAAACCAGGCAAGTCCTGGTTTTTGAGAATTCTGGCTCGGGGTGGTCTGAGGTGAGGTGTTTCTATTGTTCTATTGTCAGATTTTTCGGTTGGCGGGGGACTGAGTTAGGGCTACAAGAGCCCGATGCAGTGGAAACTAGTAGGGTCTTTAAGACTTGCTCGAGTTTTTGGGCTCTTATCTGTTGCGATAGGTGCATTCGTCTTGGTTGGCTGGAGCTGGAAGCATTCCTGGATGACTCGTTTAGATTTGGAGTCCGGGCCGATGGCGCCGAGCTCGGCGTTGATCAGTTTAGCGTATGGTCTAATTCTAGTGGGATCCGCCGGAAAAAAAAGCCCATTTTGGGGTCGGGTGCTCTTGGGATTAGCGTTTGTCCCGGTCATTTTGGCTGCTTGCAATTGGTTAGATATTCATCTCGCGTTCGAGCATTTGGGCTTTGCGCTACCCAATCATCCGGGCGAGTTGACCCGAGTGGGCCATGTCACGCCCCTTGTTGCCGGCGGCTTTTGTCTGGTCTCCTTGGCTTATTGTATTGCCTGCGGTGGTATTCCTCTGAGGCGTTGGCGATTGCATTGGGTGGGGCTTTTGAGCGGATTCGTCATTGTGATGTCGACCTCGGTGGCGTTCGCGTATTTATCACACCTCGCGTTTCTGTTTCAGGGGTTAGTATTTCCGGTTGCATTTCCAACGAGCTTGGCGTTGTTGAGTTTGGCGCTGTCGGTGGTTGCTCTGGAGTGGCCTGAGTTCACGGGGGATGTCGCTGCTGAGCGCTATCCGATCGCTGCTGGGAAGGCGACAGCTCTCCTGACTGTGCTCGGGATGGGAGTAAGTTTCTTCGTTTTTAAGAATTATGTCGATTATTATCGTACTTGGGCCGAGCGGGACCTGTCCTCGATTGCCGACTTTAAAATGGCTGAAATCATTCATTGGCGATGGACGCGTCACTTAGAGGGTGAAATTCTCAAAAAAAATCCAACCTTCATTCGATTAGTGAAACAGTATTTTCAAGGTTCTCGCGGGGTAGAAACAGCTGCTTGTAAACTTATCTAAACTGTACTAATCTTGACTTTGATGGATAAGTTAATGACAGTTGCAGAAGCCGCGGAACTCCTTGGAGTAAGTGGCAATACCTTACGCCGCTGGGAGCGTGAGGGCAGACTGATGCCTGACGAGAGAACTGCAGGTAACCAACGCCGTTACAGGCTTTCGTCGATCAGGCCTGAAATGGTTCGCAATCAGGATCGTAAGCGAAAAACATTAGCCTATGCTCGCGTTTCCTCTCATGACCAAAAGGATGATTTAGATCGTCAAAAGAAGATGTTGGAGATGTTTTGCTCCGCGAACGGTTGGCAGTTTGAAGTGATTTCTGATCTCGGTTCCGGAATGAATTACCGCAAAAAAGGTCTTAAAAAACTACTCGAAATGATCTTGGAGGGGCAAGTGGGGAGACTGGTCGTTACCCATAAAGACCGTTTACTCCGCTTTGGGGCTGAGCTAGTTTTCTCGATCTGTGAAGCAAAGCAAGTTGAAGTGCTCATCATGAATCAAGGCGAAGACACCACGTTCGAAGAGGATTTGGCCAAAGATGTCCTTGAAATCATCACGGTGTTTTCAGCGAGACTTTATGGAACTCGAAGCCACAAGAATAAAAAACTGATCGATCAAATGAAGAAGGCAGCCGAGGATGCAGATCGCTCATAAGATCGAACTCAAGACGAACAACGTCCAGGTGACTTACTTCAAGAGAGCCTGTGGTGTGGCTCGTTTTGCCTGGAATTGGGGATTGGCCGAGTGGGACCAGCAATTCAAGTCTGGCCAGAAGCCCTCGGGCATGGCCCTCAAAAAGCAATTCAACGCATTAAAAGAGGCTGAGTTTCCCTGGACCTACGAGGTCACCAAGTATGCTTCACAGCAGCCCTTTTTGGACTTACAAGATGCGTGGAAGCGATTTTTTAAAAAGCTGGGAGGCAAACCCAGATTTAAAAAGAAGGGCAAATCTCACGACTCATTTTATGTCGGAGGAGATCAGATCAAGTTAGACGAAAGTAAAAGGAGGATTAAGATTCCCAACCTGGGTTGGGTGAAAATGAGAGAGTCCCTGAGATTCGAAGGCAAGATCAATTCTGTGGTGATTTCGCGAACTGCGGATCGCTGGTTTGCGTCGATTCAAGTGGAGACCCCTATCTCATTCCCGAGGCACGAAAACCAAGTGTCAGTTGGAGTGGACTTAGGGGTCTTGCAGCTTGCGACGCTCTCTGATGGCGTCATGTTCCAGTCTCCCAAGCCGCTCCAAAAGCTGTTGAGGAGGCTGAAGCGATTATCCAGGAAATTCTCTAAGAAAATCAAGGGCTCAGGTCGGTCAAAAAAGACAGCAGAAAGTCTTGCCAGGCTTCACATGAGAATCGCAAATATTCGGAGAGATACTTTGCATAAAGTGACCACGACTATTGCCGACAATTATTCACACATCGGCATCGAGGAACTGCATGTGAAAGGCATGGTGCGAAACTCAAAACTTGCTCGTGCCATCTCCGACGTGGGCCTGGGGGAGTTTCGTAGACAATTGACTTACAAAGCGGAGTGGCGAGGCTCTACAGTCGTGATTCATTCGCGATTTTTCCCATCCTCAAAAAAATGCAGTAGCTGCTCGAACGTGAAGGAAACCCTGAGCTTATCCGAACGGATCTACAGGTGTGAGTGCGGCCTCACGATTGACCGAGACCTGAACGCTGCAATGAATTTAAATCCAGTACCGAAAGCTCTTCGGGAAATTACGCCTGCGGAGATGACGGCTCTGCGAAGATCGGTTCATCCGGTTTTTGTAACCAGCATCGCTGAAACAGGAAATCAGCTCCAATTGCTATGTGGATAGGTTTGGATAAGTCTGATGGAGCGGTCGATTGCATCGGTGTTTTTACCGTCATGAGGAGTGGGCACGTTAGGTTGACGGTGCTCTCCTTTTCGACAGAGTGAATCAAATTGGAAAAAAACGGCCAATACTATTTTCGTGAGGCATTGACCCGGTCGAATTTCACCTCGGCGGTCTCCAGGGTTGCGTGCCAGAGTGTTTTGGTCTAGGTTGTGCCCTTCATGAGGTTAGATCAAGTCACAGAGCGCCGAGGCAAAGTTCAGGTTTGGATTTACTGGATCTCAAAAGCCGTAGATCCGATCGGCTCCGGAGAGTTTCGGGTTTTATTGCTCAAGACAATTCCTGAGAGAGAGAGTTTTTGGCAGCCTGTCACTGGAGGTATTGAGCACGGAGAGACTCCAGAGGTCGCCGCACGACGTGAGGTTTTCGAGGAGACTGGGCTCATTCCGTCAGAGCCTCTCTTTTCGCTTGGGGAGCCGTTTGATTTTGAGAGTCGCTGGGGGCCTGCCCGCGAGGTTGCTTTTGGCTGCCAAGTGGAAGGATCTTCGAGTGCTCCCCCGGGAGTTCGACTAGACCCTCGGGAGCATGATCAGTTCGCGTGGGTCTTTGCAGAAAAGGCATTGGAGCAGCTGAGATTTGATTCGAACGCTCAGATGTTGATCAACCTAACAAAAAAACTAGTCCGTAAATAAAAACTAAAAGGAGAAGAGTCCATGATGCAAGTGGTTGAGGAGAATTTAGGTTTAGGGAAGGGTTTATATGCTGTGTTTGAGACTTCCCTAGGGCAGATGACCTGCCGTCTGGAGGACGAAAAAGTGCCCGAAACCGTGAAGAATTTTGTCGATTTAGCGACCGGCGCAAAAGAATATGTGGATCCCAGAACTGGGCAAAAGAGCACTGAGCCGTTCTATAATGGGACCATTTTTCATAGAATTATTAAAAACTTCATGGTCCAGGGCGGTGATCGACTGGGTCAGGGAAGTGGTGGTCCCGGATATCGCTTTAAAGACGAGTTTCACCCAACTCTCAAGCATTCGGGCGCTGGTATTCTGTCGATGGCGAACGCAGGACCTAACACCAACGGGAGCCAGTTTTTCATCACATTGGTTCCGACGCCTTGGCTGGATGGTAAACATTCGGTTTTCGGCAAGGTGGTGAAAGGTGAAGATGTGCTCACGAGTCTGGGCAACGTTGCGACCGGTCAGATGGATCGTCCGCGAGAGGAAGCCAAACTGATTAGCGTGAAAATTATTCGAGAGAATTGATTTTTTTTTGAAAAGGGCCGTTGACAGTGGCTCTGGTTTTGGACATCATCGGGTCCATGTCAGGTTTCGCTTGTCGCCGGGGAGCCCTCTAGGAAAGCCGAAGGGGGGGAAGCCCAGATAAGGGTAAGCCAATTTTATTATCAACTTGTTTTTAAGGAGATAGAGTCAAATGAATAAAGCTCAATTAATCGAGGCAGTCGTCAAAACCACTAAGCTTACAAAAGTGGACGCGGAAAACGTGTTGAACACTGCTTTGGATGCGATTAAAAAGAGTGTAAAGAAAGGTGAAGATGTCACCTTGATCGGCTTCGGTACTTTCACCAAGACCAAGCGTAAAGCACGTATTGGCAGAAATCCTCAGACTGGCAAGGAAATCAAGATTCCTGCAATGACCGTCCCAAAATTTCGCCCAGGCCGTGAATTCAAAGACACCGTTAAGTAAGTTTTAGTTTTGAGATAGAATAAGAGAGCCTACAGTTCGACAGAATTGTGGGCTTTTTTTTTGGTCAGTCGCAATTCTATATGGGTGTGGTGGCTCGTTTGAGTGTTTAAGTTTTAGTCAGTTGTTAACTTTGTATATTGTTGTTAAATAAAAAACCTATCCTCTTTTTTGATTCTCTTCTAATTTAATTCAATAGTGTCAACGAGTTAGTAAAGTTTTCTGATTTGATAATCTTTGGTATTGTCATTGCAGAGGCTGTGTCGAGATACACTGTGTCAGTATTGAGCATGCTGACAGGATGAGATCTTAATTTAAGAAGAGGATGTTCGATATGAATAAGTTGTTATTGTTGTTGGCCTTGTTTTCAGTAACTCAAGTTGCAGTGGCAGCAGAAACGGGTGAAAGCAATGCGGTAGGCGGTGAGGCGCTGAACTGTGGTTTTGGCATTCGTAAGACGTTAAAGTCGGAGGGTCAGCCGTCGTCGGTAGTTGATCATCAGGCTGGGTCCAGTCAGAGCGCACAATCGCCAGCTAAAAAGGGGTAATTGTCGAGATCGGATTTTTAGAATTGCTGAAGGTAGTTTGGCGGACGTGCTCTTTGAGAGCGTTCACTATTCTTTGGCGGCGTCCGCAGAGCTTATTTCATTACTCAGACCCTGGAGTTTCTGTCTTTCAGAGGGGGGTGCTTTTTCATCGACCGAGTTCAGTGTGGGCTGAGCTCCGTTGGTTGAGGCTGTGGATGGACCGGTGGACTCCAATGACAATCTTACCTTGTTCTGTAAGCCGCGTCTCGCGTCTCGAGTGAGAGACGCGGCCCATTTTTGAGCTGCCTCGAAGGTGTGGCTGTTTTCTAAAGGGGCCATTGTCGTTTTCACGATTTCGGAGATACTGGCGTTACCCCAGTGAATCCAATTTCCTAACGTCAAAATGAACAAGCTGAGAATGCTCCATTTGATACTGAACTTGAGCAGGCTAAGCATTCCCGATATCCCTTCGGCCTGCCAGCGAGAGTAAGATTTTGAACGGAATGGGATGTCCGTCCTTGCTATGGTGGTATTGGCGCACGACTCGTGGACCCGCTGCGGATGCAACCTGGTCGATGTCCCTTTTGGACAGGATTCTGGGATGGGAAATCATCCATTCGTGACCCTGTTTTTGTTCGAGCTGGTAGGCTAGTTTCGCTGCGATGATGTTGCCCACTTCGGCATAGAGGGAGAGATCAAAGCCCTCGGCGATGAGGAGGGTAACAAAAACCTTGAGGCTCCCTTCGAGGGTGAAAAAAATTCCTGTGGCTTCGTTTATGAGATTTTGATTCGGTGGTGGCTCCTGCAGGCTGATGCGGCCAAGGGAGTAGAATTCGAAATTTTTTGGAAGCAGATTCTCGTACAGTCGTATGTCCCAGTGATCTTGACTCGTTGGAGAGAGTGGGTCAATGGGATTGGCGAATGAGTGGGCCGCCGAAGCGGGTTGGTTTTTTTTCATGTGTACTCCTAAGGGTTTTTAGCTCGCACACTGACGGGTGCGTCAGCTAAGGTGCGCTCTACAGTTCGGACAATATCAGAGGCGGTAAACGGCTTAAGTACGTAATCTCTGATGCCCGCATTGATCGCTTCCATAATGAGGCTTTCTTGGGCCATAGCCGTGATCATGATGAGCCTTGCGTGGGGCTCGGTTCTAATGATTTGACGCGCAGCTTCTATACCGCTCATTTGGGGCATAACGAGGTCGAGAGTGACCAAGTCGGGTTTGAGTGCGTTGAAGAGGTCGACGGCTTCTTTCCCGTCAGCAGCTTGGCCAACAACTTCGTAGTGGGCTCTACTGAGGATGTCGGTAATCGTCTTTCTAGCGAAGGCGATGTCATCAACCACAAGAATTGTCTTAGCCATATTTAATATTGTACAAACGAATTTCTAAAAGACTATTAGGAAATTATTTGATTTTTTCGATCAGAACCAATTCGATATGCCGCTCGGTAGCGATTTGAATCATAAACTTGTAGTAACCGGAAGGCGTATCGAAGAAAAGTTCGTCTCTAGGCTCTGGAATTCGGCCGAACTGCTGGAGGAGAAATCCGCTTAGAGTTTCATAATTTCCTTGCGGAATATCGACTTTCAGAACTTCGTTGATCTGTTGTATCTCCATCTTGGCTTGAACACTCCAGCTCTTCGGAGACACCTCTTTGTAGGGTAGAGACTCGAAGTCGAACTCGTCATTAATTTCGCCGACGATTTCTTCGACAATGTCCTCGAACGTCAAAATTCCAACTGCTCCGCCGTGCTCATCGACGACAACGACCATCTCGCTGTCTTCAGACTTCATGTCGTGCATGAGATCCTCGAGTGATTGGGTTTCAGCAGCATAGTGAGCAGCTGAAATGTAGAGCTGAATTGACTCGCCGAGGTCATTTGCGGCAAGTAAATCGGAATTTTCAAGAATTCCAACAATATTGTCGATTCGCTCAGAATAGACTGGCATTCTAGAGTGTCTGTGCTTTTCGAAACTTTCTAAAGCATCCTTGACGGTCGATTGGTTTGAGATTGCATCCACCTGCACTAATGGCAAAAGCGCATTCTTTGCTTCGGTGTCCTTAAAATCGAAAATCCTCTTGATCATTGTTTTTTCGGCGGATTTAATTTCAGTTTCGCTTTGGCTATAAGATAATAGAGCTCTTATTTCGTCACGCGTTGTCTTTTGTTTGCCTGCGAGGAGCTCCTCGAGAGGCCCCATAAGTCGTGAGAGTCTAACCGTATAATAAGAAATCAGTTTAGTGAACGGGTAGAGCATCCAGTAGGTCCAAAAGATAGGATAGGCCACCAATGGGCCGAGTTGCTTTGAATTTCTCTGGTAAATCGTTTTTGGAATTAACTCGCCAAAGAGAACGATAACAGGAGAGGTAAGCAGTACGGCATAGAGATTTGGGTATCGGACTTGTTGCTCAATGAAAAAGAGAGAAATTAAGGTTGATATAGTAATCACGCACAAACTGGAGATGAGCAGCGTCGTTGAGAAGACTCGCTCTGGGTGATTCGCCAGTGAAAGTGCAAGTT
>CAINWE010000481.1 GCA_903854365.1 Oligoflexia bacterium | reverse complement strand
CTCTATGAAAACGGGCCATCCCCCTTTAAGCCTCAAGAGGCGAAAAAAGAGACCGAAGAGTGTGTCAGTTTAGACAAAAAAGCGGCTTGAATCCCTGACAGAATTAATCACTCCCTACATTTAGGCTGACCTGTTGAGTTAAAAGGTAAATGGAGAAAGTTTTGAGTGGCGCGCCCAGAAGGGTTCGAACCTCCGACCTCGACATCCGTAGTGTCGCGCTCTAATCCAACTGAGCTATGGGCGCACTCTTGATATTTCATCACTTTACTCCCAGCTTTTTTGATTAGGGCTCGATCAAGTAATGAATTGTTGGGAGACCATAGCAGGGTTTTGGAAGTAATTCGAGTTCTTTTTTGAGTTGAATTGGGTAAGATTCGTGCTTTGAGAGAAAGAGGGGCTGATGAAAATGAGTCAAACCAATGGGGAGCGTCGGAATTGGGCGCTGGCGCTAGCTTGGCAGGTCTTTTGTGGGTACGGATGCGGGCAGAGTGTGATTTTACCGGCAACGGATCGCACCTCCTGTGGTGAGGCAAATCAAGCGCAGATTATGGTCGGAGAGGGTTATTTCGCTCATCTTTGCGGTTGTATGGGCTCAGGAGAGGTTGCTGGTGTTGTTGTGCCGCCGAGTCAGGTGTTGACGTGTCACTTGGCTCGAGCTGATACCCAAGTGGTTTTTTATTTTGGGATGACCCAGGGGCCCCATCAGATCGTGTCAGATGGCGTGCCTGGTTTGACAGCGACCCAATGGGTGCCTGCGAAAAGTGAGGTGCCCGTGAGTTTTCCAGTCTACCTGGGGCAGCATGGAGCTGTTTATCGCTTTAGAGATGCGACGACCGGAGTGAAAGGTCAACTGATCGTTCCTTAATTGAAGAAAGTCATTTTGCTCCGGCCCGATCGTCATGTTAACTTGTTTTCATGAACTTTGGAATTGATCGTTTTTGCCAAGATTCCGCTCTTAGGGCACCGCTGCAAGGGAAACGAGTAGCACTACTCGCTCATCCTGCCTCTGTCACTCGTACCTTGTTGCACTCTATTGATGCGATTCACGCTTTAGGGGATGTGAAGCTGGTTGCGGCTTTTGGTCCACAGCATGGGATGCGGGGCGATAAGCAAGATAATATGGTCGAATCGCCGAACTATTTAGATCCAGTCCATAAAATTCCGGTGTTTAGCTTATATGGCGCAGTGAGGCGACCCACCGAAGAGATGATGGGACATTTCGACGTCATTTTGGTGGACCTTCAGGACCTGGGTTGTCGCATTTATACTTTTATTACTACGCTACTTTATGTGCTCGAAGAAAGCGCTAGACGAGGAAAATCAGTATGGATTCTCGATCGACCTAATCCTGCGGGGCGTCCCATTGAGGGTTCGCTATTGCAGTCGGGTTGGGAAAGCTTTGTGGGCGCTGGGCCCCTTCCTATGAGGCACGGATTGACTTTGGGCGAGTTGGCGCGATGGTTTGTGTCTTATTACCGACTCGATTTAGATTTGACGGTGGTCGAGATGGAAGGATATCGGCCTGATGATGCGCCTGGCATGGGGTGGCCTCTTGCTCAGCGAGCTTGGGTGAATCCGAGTCCTAATGCACCGTCCATCAGTATGGCAAGGGTTTATCCGGGTTCAGTGCTCTTAGAGGGAACTCATTTGTCGGAAGGGAGAGGAACAACTCGCCCCTTAGAGGTCGTAGGTGCCCCGGATCTAGACCCTGCCCAATTGATTCGGGCGATGAATCAATTGGCCCCAGAGTGGCTTCGTGGCTGTACTCTCCGACCGTGTGTTTTCGAGCCGACGTTTCATAAATATGCTGGAAAAATGAATTTTGGAATTCAAGTTCACGTTGATGATGCGAATTATGATCACTTCGCCTTTAAGCCTTATCGGGTATTTGCCTTAATTTTTAAAGCGATTCGAAGGTGGGATAAAGATTATCCGCTTTGGCGAGACTTTCCCTACGAGTATGAATTTGATCGGTTAGCTATTGATTTGATCAATGGGAGCCCTGGGTTGAGAGAGTGGGTGGATGACTCGAAAGCGCACCCAGCAGATCTGGACGCTCGTTTGTTTCCGGATGAAACATCTTGGGCGCAACAAAGGGAGCCTTATTTACTCTATTAAAAACTGGTCTTTCCTTTGCATCTCGCTGTGCAAGCGTTGAGTTCGGTGCATACCTCAATCTTTTGAGATGAAGAAAGAGGCTTCATGAAATTGTTTCATTTCTATCGTTCTGAAGACCAAACTGGAATTTCAGGTACTGGGCTTGTAGCTGAGGGTGTGCAGCTCACGAATGGTTGGTGCGTACTTCGCTGGATGACTCACCATTCTAGTCTCTGTTTTTATCAGTCGTTGGAGCAGGTGAGGGCAATTCATAGTCATGGAGGCAAAACGGAGATTTTGGTGCACGAGTTTGTACCGCTTCCCGGCAAGAGGGCAGAAAAAGCATCTGTTCGGTTTGAAATTTTGATGCAGATTATCGAAGAGGCATCGAGATTGACGGCATTTTCTGATGAGAAGCGCATTGATAGTATTTATTTTGGAATAACAATTCAGCGATTAAAGGATCTGATTTCCAATCTTGAGAATGAATTTTCCAACCACGATAAGCTGACCGCATAAATTCGATGATTTGACACCGAGCGAGTCATTCGATATTAAGTTTGATTTGGGGTATGGTTATGTACTGGGGGCGATATATGCGGTTTCTGCGCGGTGGAATGGGGTTTAGGCTGCTGCAAAACGGCTGCCTGTCGATTTTAATTTTATGCTTAATTTCTTTGCCTGGTTGCAAGACAAAATTTCGTCAGGGGCACTATAGCGGTCTGCTAACCGAGTCGAGTGCGCCTAGCGCTCGACTTGACTTGCTGCGGAGTGGGCAGCTGGTAGGGATCGACATCTTGTTAGAGGGGATGAGCTCTGGAATCATCCTGGTGAGAGATGGCTCAAAGAAAGTGCTTCATCAGATAAAATTTAGGCATGTTCGCAAGGGAATGTACGAGCTAGTGCTGCCTTCG
>CAINWE010000480.1 GCA_903854365.1 Oligoflexia bacterium | reverse complement strand
GGGACGGAGCGGGGGACGGAGCGGGGGACGGAGCGGGGGACGGAGTCGGCTTAGAAGGCGGAGTTCTGAGCGCCGGCACAATCTCCCCGAGATCAAAAACCTGCCGTTGATCAAAAACCTCATCAACAAAGTGCTCTGGGATGAGCTTCACCCGCTCGGATTGGAGCTTTTCAGAGTTCCAGTCCGGATGCTCAGACCGCAATTTGAACGACAAATCCGAAAGCACTGAGCCTTCAATACTATCTCGCCAAATCTTTCCCGACCCTAAAATGATGACCGGGCCCCAATCTGCCTTAAAAAAACTGAAAACCGTAAACTGAGTAAGAGAAGGGCCCTTCGCCTCGATCACAAGCAAGTCATCGCTCTTCCACACGCGATTACTTTCTTTCAAACGGACCCGAAAGACCCGTCGATCGCTCTGAGTCCGGTCGACCTGATAGATATTTTCGTAATACACGTCAGGAACAAAAGGAAAGGGAATAGGCCTTTCCCAACGGGTCAAAATGCCATCCGCGTCCTTCTTTAACACGCGAACTTCTTTAAACTCTGGAAAAAGCTCAACGTAATGCTCAAAGTCACTCATGACTTTATCCACCCCGTCGATGGGTGCATGAATCATCATTCTTTTCTGAAGCCCAATGTAATCAGAATCATTGGGCGTAGACCAAACCTGCACTTGAATCGGAACTTCCTTTGATTTGCCACTCAACTCTTGAGATTTGGGAAAATGCGGCGGCCAATGAGTCAAAACTTGATCCAAAATTTCATGATAAGGCGTGAACTCACGAGATTCGCCAGGCTCGACTGCAATAACGCCCTTCACAGCGACCACAGTCACTAAAAAACCCAAACCTATCAACTGAATCCATGAAACGGGGCGCCCAGCCATTATCTCTTCATCATGAACCTTTCCTGCACTTTTGTAAACCTCATGCGCCAGTCGATAACCCCTCTAAAAACCCCTCTAAATCTCCCAGGTTTTGAGCAAGCCCCCCGAGTGCCCGATGCTGAGCAATAATCTCCTGATAGAGACGGGCTGAGCGAGTCGCGGTCCGTTCGAAATTAGTATAGTCCACTTTGAACAGACCAAACCGAGGCTCAAATCCCTTCACCCACTCAAAATTATCGAGCAACGACCAGTGATAATACCCTCGGACATCGACCCCACTTTGACGCGCCACCACAATCTCACGTAAATGATCCCTCAAATAAGCGGGCCTCAAGTCATCATCGTGATCAGCAATGCCGTTTTCCGTAATATAAATGGGTAATTGGTATTTGCCGGCAATACTCAGCAATTTCTGAAAGCCTTGAGGATAAACCGGCCAGCCCACGTCGGAGACCTGTTCTCCCTCCCTACCAAAGCCAATATCCACGGGCAACCCACTCAACGTGGGTGTAAAGCGAACTCTCGCCCGAGTATAATAATTAATTCCTAAATAATCAGCTGTGACGCGACCCTGCGCCTCTGCTACCACCGGTGCTTGCGCCATTAAAAGAGGAAAACTAAAGCGTTGCCCTCGCCCTGTCACTGCGTCCAACCAGGACATATTGTAGAATTGGTGAATCTGCTCGGCCAACCATCGCTCAATCAGACTCCAGGATCGGTCCGGAACAAAATCGATGACATTGTGCGCAATTCCAACCTGTACGGGGATTTCGCTCCAGCGACTCTGACTCTTAGGGAGTTCTCGATGAATGAGGTCATAAGCCAAGACATGGGATTTCAACAGGTGATAACACGCGAGTCGCGCCTTCTCCGGCTCACACACAGCAGGAGGCATAAATTTGCCCAAGTAACTCCCGACGGTCACCACCATCGGCTCGTTGATCGTGCACCACAGCGAAACCCGAGAGCCCAATCGCTCAACCACTTTCCGCGTGAATCTCACAAACCATTCGGGGAACCGCTCGGAACTCATTCCGCCTTGCTCCGCCACCCACAGAGGCAACGTAAAATGGTATAACGTCAGCATCGGCACCAAACCCAACTGCTCGCACTCTTGAATCAGTTCAAAATACCAATCGAACGCCTCTGCGTCCCAGCAACCTTCTTGCGGCTCGAGCCGAGACCATTCCACGGAGAACCGATAGGAATTTAGGCCAAGGTCCGCAGCTAATTTAAGATCAGCTCGAAATCGATTCCAGTGATCAGTAGCAGGGCCTGACCGCTCACCTCGCTCGATCTTACCGAGAGCCTCCCAGGCCCACCAATCATTTTTATCATTGTAGCCCTCTACTTGATGACTACTGGTGGCTGCCCCCCAAAGAAAGTTGGGTGTCGAATTCTTCGCCGAAATCATCATCGAGCACTCCATCGCTTGCCAATTCTAACTGAGTGTTTGCCCCTATTCTGAGTTTTTGACCTCGCCACTGAACCGTGTTGCCAAGTCCAATAGCGAACCAAAGCGGCAAAGCTAATACCTCGCGCAACAGCCAAATTGCTGGATCGAACCAGGCCAATCCGGCTTCGATTTCCTGGACCAAAAGCAAATCGCAGACCAACCAAATCGCTAGGTGAACGCAAATAAAAAATAATATCGGAATACCAAACCAATGATTCAGAGCCCATCCTCCCAGTACACCAGACACTACCGAATTAATCAATATTTCTAGTATAAAACCAAAAGGGGTGATCGACTTTCGAATTCTTCCCCAACGGATATGACGATCCCAAAAGGAGGTCACGGATTGACGCCCCACATGCTGATGAACCAACTCAGAACTCAAAACAACCCGTAATCCTAAGCCCCGCACCTTTTCACCAAACATAAAATCTTCTGCTAAGTAATTGGCGAGACTAGCCAAACCACCAAATTGATCGGCTACTGATCTCTGAAAAAGCATGACTTTACCAGACACGGCAGGATAACCAAATGCGTTAAGAATCGCACACCATCGCGTTAAATGCGTATTCAGAATCAAACTTTCAAGTCGTCCACCCAAGTGACTCCAACCTAAACCCGCAACACTCGACGTGATCAAACCTACTCCCGGCCCTATATAAGCAACTAGTTCACGTAGATAAGATGAGTGTGCCCTCACATTACTATCGCTGATTAAAAGCCAATCATTTTTGGCCTGTTGATATCCTTTCAACAGGTTATCAACCTTGGGATTAAATCCAATTTTCGCATCTCCTAGAAGCAGCCGAGCATTCACCCGAGGATATTTTAGCATCAGCTCTCGAACGACTGCACAGGCCGGATCCTGCGGACTCGCGACACAAAATAATAACTCAAAGCTAGGGTAATCAATAAGAAAGAACGTCTCTACGCACTCTCGAATCCCCGGGTCTAGATTCTTTAAAGGCTTAAGAATCGAGATGGCCGGAGAATACACAACTCTTTGCGTGCCATACCCGAAATAAGAATCTCGGCCCCGCCGAATGAGTCCAAGACCCAAAACCGTACCGACCAGCGTAAAGCCCGCAACCAGGGTCCAAATTAAAAAACAAACATAGACCGTGAGAGTCATACAGAACCTCGCTCTTTGTTCTATCTTCGCCCAAAAACTTTTTCGCGAAAACAGAAAAAGCGTTAGTTTTTTGTCACGGAGCTAGGCTACGCGCGAAACCTTCACTGCTCCAACTGCAGACTGAGCTCCTCCCATCGAGAGAGCTTTTCACTCAGACTTCGCTCTACTTTTTTCTGCTCCTCAATTAACTGAAACGATCGGTTTTTATCCGCATAGGTGGCGACATCACCCAGCAGCTGCTGCAATTCGCCTTGGCGCCGCTCGAGATCAACAATTTCAGTTTCGACTTTAACTTTCTCGCGTTCCCAACTTTTCTTCTGATTGTTCGATGGCCCTTTCACCTCTGGGACCACTTCGGCAATTTTGTGCGTGACTAGCTGAGGAGCACGAGACTCGGCCGCGACTAACTCCATTTGCTTTTTCTTAAGATAGTCATCGTATTGTCCCAAGAGCTGAATCACTTGAGTACCTTGATCGCTCTTAGAATGAGGAACTAACTCAAGCACTGAGTCAACCAAAGGTCCAATAAATTCTCGATCATGAGAAACCACACAGAGCGTTCCGGAATAATTTTTTAATGCCTCGACCAAAATCTCTTTTGAATCTGAGTCGAGATGATTGGTGGGCTCATCCAAAATTAAAAAATTAGACGGAGACAGAAGGAGCTTTGCAAGGGCTACGCGGGCTTTTTCGCCGCCCGATAAAACCCCGCATTTTTTTTCTACTTGATCACCTGAAAATAAAAATGCCCCGGCAATTCCACGGACTTGACTCACTGGCATCTCCGGCGCCACCTCTTCTAATTCTTGAAGGATGGTCCGTTGTAGATTTAAACTTTCCGCCTGGAGCTGAGCATAGAAACCCACTTTGACGCCATGACCCAATTTCGCTTGTCCTTGATCAGGATTTATTTTACCCGACAAAATTTTAAGCAAAGTCGTCTTACCCGCTCCGTTCACGCCCACGATGGCTACTCGAGCCCCTCTCCTGAGGGTCCAGTTCACCCCCTTAAAAATCGGTCGAGTGCCATAACTGACCCCCAAGTCTTGCAGAGTCATCACCTCTTTACCGCTCTCTGGAGCAGGAGGAAAACGAAAGCGAATCGAGGCTTTCGCATCCGGTAACTCAATCAACTCCATTTTTTCAAGCTGCTTCAGACGACTTTGAGCCTGACGAGCCTTGGTTGCCTTCGCACCGAACCGAGAGACAAAACTCTCGATTTCGGCGATCTTAGCCTGCTGGCCCTGATATTGAGCTTGAAGCACAGCCAGCCGCTCGGCTTTTTGGATTTGATAGGCATCCAAATTACCACGATAGGTCAACAACGTGCGCTGATCCAACTCCCACACTTCATCCACTAAACGATTCAGAAAAAGTCGGTCATGACTAATCATCAGAAGAGCGCCACGATAGCGCCGCAGAAACTCTTCAAGCCAAAGTAACGACTCGAGGTCGAGATGATTGGTCGGTTCATCCAAAAGCAAAAGGTCTGGCTCCATCAGCAGAATCCGCGCCAAAGCGACGCGCATCAGCCAACCTCCACTAAACTCGTGCAGTTCACGGTCGAAATCTCGCTCTTGAAATCCAATACCACTCAGAATTTGTTTGGCGCGCGCTTCTAAGCGTCCCTCATCCAGGGAGCCCACCTCTTCCAAAATTCGTCCGTAGCGCTCCAAAGACTCTGCATCTGATGGATTGTCAGATAATGCCTGCTCCAGTTCTCGCTGGGTTTCGAGGAGCTCCTCACGTCTGCCATCGAGACGCATCACTTCAGTCAAAACGGTTCTACCGCCCAACCGCGGCAGATCCTGAGCCAGATAACCAATGGATAAATGAGAAGCGCGGGTAATCCGCCCCTCATCAGCCTCTTCTTTCTCCAGGAGAATCCGAATCAGAGTACTCTTGCCTGCTCCGTTAGGTCCGATCAATGCTACGCGAGAACGCGCTCCCAGCTGCGCCTGTATCCCCTGAAATAAAACCTTGGCGCCGTATTGCTTACTGACATTTTGAATTGAAATCACGCCACTCAAATATCAGATCAAACTGCCAGGCACCAGGCCAAACCCAACAGAGTTACGCTTGAAGCACTGGCTCTGCCTGTCGTTGAGGCTGGGGCACCGGCGCCGCCTTAGCCTTCGCGCCTGGGGGCCGAGTAACTCGACTAAAAAGTCCGAGCTTCGGATCAGTCAAAAAACGGATCAAAAGCATCGTCCAGGAGGTGTGATAGAATAAGTGATTATACATTTCTGGAGCGATCGCCCGGACGCGTGGCAAGCGAGACCAAGGGACGCCCATCAAATCATGATGTTCGTTATGATACCCAACGTTGAAAGCCAAAAGGTTGAGCGGACCATAGTACGAATACGTTTCCTGATTTTCGTGCAGCACATAGTGCTCTTGAATCCATCGAGCCCCGACAGGATGGAGACCAATTGAAAACACGCTAGAACCCACAAAATAAGCCAAAGCTCCCCACCCAAAGAAGTAAGTCATGGCCGCCAAGAACGACAACTCCACGACGTAATTGAGCACCACCCAGGGCGTCACCAGCTCAATT
>CAINWE010000479.1 GCA_903854365.1 Oligoflexia bacterium | reverse complement strand
GGATTCGATTGAAGCTCGATCTTTCTATTTTCCTTTAACGCTAATAGTTCACTAAAATTCATGAATTCTCCAAGTATCCCAAAGATTGATCAAACCCTTGGCGATGCGCTTTTTTACATTAAAAATAAATAAATTTCAAATTGAATTTATAAATTATATTGTGCGACCTAGCGACCACCTGCAGGCAGCGTGCCAAGCTGCATCGAGGCTCAAGACGGGGGAGATGGAGGGATCGATTTGTTGGGAGAAACCCACAGTATGTCGGTTTCTCCCAACACAATCAGGTGTGCGTTGAGGTTCCTTGGGGATTACTGAAGGCAGAACTGTTATTCGGGAGGAACAGACTAGAGAAGAACGAAGCTCCTGCTAAGATCGGTAATAAGGCTAAAGCGTATTGAAAGTTACTCAATGTATATGCCCGGACTCCTTCGCTTACGAACTCCCCTGTCCATACTGAATCCAACATTCGACCGACTTCGTGCTGGATTGCAGCGCCCGTGAGCATCACGACGGTATTAACGACGCCCGTAACTGTTCCAGCAGTTCGAGGAGATGACGCCTCGCTCGCACCCGTAAAGCAAAGCATTTCTGCGCCTGCAAAAAAACCAAGTAATGCGATGACCAGAGTGCCTTGCGCTAGGTTGATGCCCGGGTGATAAATCAAGATTAATAATAACGCGCTGATAGCGGCAGTGCTCAAGATGATCAGGCTTTTTCTATTTTGTAGACGGTCACTTAGCCACGAAAGAAAGAGGCTGCCTACCAAAAGGCCGACATACATCCAAGAGAGGGTTTGCGCTGCAACCTGCCTTTCTACGTGAAAACGCTGAATCACAAACGAAGGCCCCCAGAGATCGGCAAGCACAGCTAGAGAAAGATAGACACCGAGAGCACTGATTGCATGAGTCCAGACCGTGCGATTTTTAAAAACTTCTAGGACACTACTCTTAAAGTCAAAATTAGACCGAATTAATTCCTCTTGGCTTTTGAATGGGAGGCCGCTCGGGAGCGGTTTCTCAAGAAACCAAAAGCTAATGAGAAAAATCACTCCTCCGATGCCGCTCACGAAAAAGAGGCTCATTCGCCAGCCCATGTGCATCACGAGATAGGCCAGGGGAGGACCGCCATTCAGCGCTCCCAAGGTACCGACAGACATAGCTAGGCCAAATAAGGTGGCACGACGGCTTGGGGGGAAATATTGGCTTGCGATTTTACCGAGACACAGGAAGGCTGCGGCGGAACCCACTCCTAAAATGAGTCGGCCTACTTGAGCGATCTCGATTTGCTCCGCCGAGGCAAAGATGAGCGTGCCTAAGATACACAAAGCCAGGGAAGTCAGCACGACTCTCCTTACTCCAAAACGATCCGACAAAATCCCCGATGGAATCTGACAGATTGAGTAAAAGTACATTGCAATTGCAGAAAGAGACCCAATACTGGAAGCACTCGCCTTGAAGGAGGTCATGAGGTCGTCAACTAAAACACTAGGAGCAACTCTGAGGACGAACTGATACATATAGAAAAGCGCTGCGACACACCAAATCGTATAAGGGTGTGCAAGAGTTTCTAATTTTAAAGTTACGTGCTTCTTGAGAGCATCCGGAGGCAGATCATCTTTCATGGCATTGATTTCCTTCTAGACTGATACATAAACTATTTTACCTGGATCCTCTAGTCTCACAGAGCCCCTAGTTACACAGGGTCTGAATCCTGAGTTTTGTCTCGACCCACAGCATAGACTGTGGTAATGCCTGGCGCCATGAGTATTTTTAAATGCGTTAATGTAGTCGTAGCGTTGGCCCTTCCGGTTTTTATGGGTGCATGCGCGAGTGAATCACCATCTTCACCACAGACCCAACAATCAGGCCATGCCCAGAGTCATGCGTCCTTAAATAGCGACAATGAGAGCAGTACTGGAAGCAGTGACGGCGATGGCGCTGGAAACATCGCTACTGCGCAATTAGATACGGAAGATTTTTTAAAAGCGCTGAGCAACAGCGAAGTAGCCGATGACCGATCTGAAGACGAAGAAGCTCTGAACGGTGACGGTCAGTTAGTCTTGGCGAAATCAGTTCCTCAACGAATTCTCAAATTGCACGCTTTTGCGGCGCATAATTACATCCGAAACCTGCCTCAGGTGGATCGGGAGCACTTCAAGAAAAACTATCCAGTCATTTTTGAAAAGATTCGCCTTCTAGCCCAAATGCAGAAAAAATTTGGAAATGCGTTTGATTTTTTCCTCGGCCAAAACGGCCAAGTATTCTGCGAGCCCAAGCAAGACCCCCGCTTGCTAGGAGACCAGGCTCAAGAATCTAGTCTCTTGTATCAGTTAACGCACTCGCCGAAAGAATCGTCCATGTTGCGCAAGCAACTGGAATCCATGGGTATCAGTTGGATGATTCCTAATCGGGATAGCCTCAGAGCAGGTGCACTGGCGACGCGACGAATCTTTCTTTTACTCGGGAACGAAGTCTACTCTTTTGAGTGGAAAAAATGTAGTCGCGCGAGAACAAAAAGGTAAAATTGGAGTTAACGATACCCCAGGAGGCAGTAGAATAGATGGTCTACCCTCCCGGGGTACCTACTCGGGGGATCCGTGAACGGATCTAGAGAAAAGCTAAAGGTTGTCGGTGAAGGGCCGATAAGAAAAGCTGCCCCGCCCACCGACGGTCTAATCCGTCCGATGGCAATAGGCCGAGCTTAGTTCTCCAGCTTCGAGGTGCCTCAGGATGGGGACCCGAAAGAATCACCCAGCCTAAACCCGCTTGAGTCTGAATCACGGCTGGCTGGTGATCGTCAGCGTAACGAGCAATGACTCCCTTTGAAACCTCAGGTAGAGCAGGCCCACCCCACCAGACGAAGCGCCCCCGCTGACCTCCTGAAACCTCCACCTCAACCAGTGAGTAGTCAATTCCCTCATCCTCTAAGTGATAGTAGGGGAGTGTGGGTGCAGGGAGAATCGACAGGCCCCACGAGGGACCACTCTCGCCGACTGCGGCAGCTGGGCTGACCGCGATGAATGCTCCAGCGCAAATCCCTACAAAACTCACTCCTCTTTCGCGCACCGCTTGCTGAATGGCTTGACGTGCTTTCGGCTCCAGGCTGGCGCTCATCTGGCCCGCATATCCGCCTGGCCAAATTAACATCCCGAACTGCGCCAGCTCATCAATACTCATCCGATTGAGTTCTTCGGATGTCACATCTTGATGGCTGATTCCCTGATGATCCAGAATTTCACTAATGGACTCCACATCGCCGAATGCAGTGGCATCTCCGTGATAAATGAGTGCACCTATTCGGTAGTCCCGAGCCGATTGAAGGGGAGGTGTTGGGTTCTGAGGGCTGGCCTGGATGGTGGATATGAATACCCCCCAAGTTAGCGCGAAGTTTATGATTAAACCGTAAGTACAGCGATGCAAATGAAACAATTCCCCTCCCGCGTTAGATGAAGGTCTTCGTGGACACTTAGAACCTAATACGAAAAGCTGGAAAAAGGTTTCGGTGAGCTAAAAGGTTTTAATGAGTAAGCCCAAGCCCATGAATGCAAATAGAACGGAAGCAAATTTCCGAAGGTGATTCAGATCGATCCACTTTCTCAATTGACTCCCTAAAACTACCCCAATGCTAGTCACCATCCAAAGGGCTGCTGTAGCGGCCAAAAAAATGGTGAGAGCTTGATGATACTTTGCTTGAAAAGTGGCCGTTGCAAGCTGAGTAAGGTCGCCCCATTCTGCTAGAAAAATGACCATAAAGGCATTCCGAGCAGAAGTAAGGAAATTGTCAGAACGCTCGGTTTTTTCTAGCTGTGAATCTGCATGTACCTGAGTCCACATGGAATAACTAAAAAAGAAAAATAAGGCCGCCCCACTGACTTGCACGACGACGGGAGGGAGAAAGCCGAGAACTTGTCCAAAACAAACAGCGAACAAACTTTGCACCAAAAACGCCAGGGCCACTCCGACGAAGGTAGCAAAAGGTTGCCCTTGAGTGGCTAGGATGAGAGTCGCAAAAATGGTCTTGTCTGGAAGTTCAGCGAGAGCAATGACCCAAAACACAGTTGCAAAAAGCACCCAATCTACGACCACCTGAACCCCCTCCTGAGCAAATTAAAAGGGTTGCCCCCGAAAATAATAATGCCACGAATTCTTTAAAGCCGAAGCTTAAAAGCCATTCGTGGCATTGAAAAAATGGGCAAACGGGGCCCGCGAGAGTAAAGATCGATCTCGGTTAGTGAGCTAAAATTTCTAAAGCTGCTTTGACAAATTTCTTACGGGAAGAAAGAGAAGCAGCGTGATACTTTTGAATCAATTCTTGGAGTTGAGTGTCCTTCGCTGCCAAAGCGATCGCAGAAGCTCTCTCGGTTACTTTCTTTAAAATGAGTGGCTTAGAGATTTTCTTGCCTTCTGGTCCACCGACAAACCCTTTAAAATCAGACCGAATGGCTAAGTTAGCTGCCTGTAGGTCTTCAAGGGGGAGGTTAAGGGTCTTAGCAAGAGTGGGGGCTTTCTCCCAAGGGAGTGGTGCCCTTCCGTGCTCAATATTGCTGATAAACTGTACCGAGCATCCACATGTCTTTGCGACATCAGCTAATCCGAGACTCTTGTCTAGACGAGCTTTACGAATTAAATCCCCAAGGGGACCGAATGACCTATTATCTTTTGAACTGCCTTTTGGACGACCACGTTTCATAATGTGCCTACCTTTAGCGTGATTGAAAAAAATTAACAAGTTTAAAAATAAGAACTATTTAAGCATTTTAAATACCTAGCAGCGGTGTTAACCGTCGAGCCCATCATTGAATCAGGAAAATATCTTCGGTTCGTGTGCCAGCAAACGGCCTAAAATGAATCTAGAACGCGAGGTTGACATAATATCTATTATCAGACCTAGTGCTTTGATTTTACGCGTTAATTAAAGGTGTATGGATCAATTGAGCCGTGAGGAAAGTCCTTCTTGGATGTTTGCCTCATTTGAAAGGCATACAGATTTCCTGCGCCCGATAGAATATAAACTCGTTGCTGAGCTGCATCATACCAGGGCGATCCAGAAAATCCGCTATTATAGCCAGCATCAAACCGGTAAACTCCCTTACCTGTATTTTTATCGATTAAATACAAATATTGCTGACTCGATCCAACGATCAGATATTTTTCCGTAGCTGCGAGCTGGGTCGGTACGCCCCCATCCAAACTAAATTTCCAAAGAACTTTTGCGTTTGACTTTTGCAGGCAATAAACTGAGCCATCCGACGAAGGCAAGAACAGCCTTTGGTTCTCCAAGAGAACGTCCTTACTTCCACCAG
>CAINWE010000478.1 GCA_903854365.1 Oligoflexia bacterium | reverse complement strand
GATTTTCTTTTTCTTAACCATCGTTGCGACTCTCCCTAGACTTTAAGATTTGACTGAAAATTCTATTCGATATCTTAATAATTTATCACGAGCCTGAAGTGGAAACAAATAGAGACTAAAGAACAAAAGACCTAAAAAGCCGAATCATAACGGTAATCGATAAGAGAAAGAGCGTGGTTGCATAACTCGAAATGAGGCCATAGATGGCTGAAAGGAATAAGTACCAATAAAATACCCCTACGTGAAAAACAGTATTTAGGACGATTGCAATCGCGATGAAGGTGATCGCCCCTCCGAGAATGAGGAGAACATTAACCGCGCGCTTCTCGTGATTTTGCTTCGAGTCAATCGCCATCCAAAAATAGGCTGGGGGTAGAAGGAGTAGTGTGCCTAGATAGCTGTTTTTTAAAAAAGCGAGGACGATGATGAGAGCAAGAGACGCCGTAAGAACGGTATGTCGCACTTTGGGTTGCCCTGCGAGATCAAGGTGATGTGCGGTGAGTTGGGTAAAGGTGGCATAGACTAAGGTGACCGTGGCAATGACTAAGGCAATCGCCAAAAGGTTCGGGGAGTAAAGGATGAGAGACTTCTGTGTTGCTGGAAAAGTCTCGTACTGAGTGATAATTCTAAGGGCAGGAAGGACCAGCATCAGTCCATAGCCCGAGAGCATAGATGTGAATAGAATTCCAATCTGCTTGAGCTCGTTTTTCGCAACCGCAAGAATTCTGTGTTTTTGTCTAGCTCTAACGGACAGAGTAAATTTTACAAAACTGAACGCTACGAACGGCAAGAAGATGAGAATGTGAAGGAGAGTTACGGTCCAGCCTGGCAGATAATAGTGTTCGGAGATTTTCCAGTAGGATGAGTTACGCCAATCGGGGGGGATTTTCGGGAGCTGGTCAATACTGCGAATAACCCTCTCTGCAGCTTGACCGAAAATTTCGAATGAACGAGGCTCAAGAGCTTCGGCGACATCCGCTGGCGTGTGGTGATAGTGCGACATGACGTAGCTGAAATTGTCGGGCTGTCCGACCCAGTTGAGCGCTGGAATTCCAGCCTCCAGGAATGCACCGTGGTCAGCCGGAGGTATTTGAATGGCCCGCTCAACGAACTCCTCCATTCCGTACATGTCTTTGGCTTCAGCTCTGCCGAAGGAGCGGATTGAGTCGAGAGCGATTTCTCGAAACCAAAGCGGCGTATAGCCTGACTTTAGACCGTCACAGAGAGTAAGAATGCGGGTGAGCTTTCCAGGTGAAATAAAATCGAAATTGAGAGCAGCGATGATTTGGTTTGCATTCTCGTAAGATCGTGTAAAAGCGCGAGCACCCCAGAATGCTCCGAATTCTTCGCTGTCGGTTAGTAGAAAAATTAGAGTTCGATCTGTCTCAATTTTTGAAAAGATTCTTGCGAGCTCCAGGACGACTCCTACTCCAGAGCCATCGTCCATGGCTCCTTCTACTGTGGTGTCGGTAATGTCGTAGTGAGCCATGGCGATTATTTTTTCTTCTGGGTGCCGGGTCCCGCGTTTTTCAACGTAGATATTTTCAAGTTGATTATATTGGATGCCTGCAATGACTTCGGAGAACGGGAGAGTTTGTGGAGTGTATCCTAGACTTCTCAATTCATTCTTGAGCCAAATTGCAGCTCCTTTCCGATTTTCTCCCCAAGTGACTCGATTGGGAAATTTTTTTGACAGAGAGAACATCGCTTGATGAGCGAGAGTTGCGTTGAACTGCGGAGGCGAAAGGTCCAGGGGAGATGGCTCAATTCGGTGCAGATTTGTCGAAAAAAGAATACCCGCCAGGAGGCCACAAATAAGTGAGGTCCGGATGAGTGTTTTCCACGGCGATATTTGAGTAAAACCAGGTTTATGTCGCACAGTTATCTTATCAAGATGAGCCGATCTTTCAGATTCAGCAAGTAGTAAAATTCCACTAAGAAAAAAGCATGAGTATCAATCGTTTAAGTTGGTTAAACAGCGTTGACTCGCTCGGTATTATTTGATAGTTCAAAAGGGCTCTGTATTAATCGTCCATGTGTAATATGGACTCTAAAGTCGACGCTTTAGCCCCGTATTGAGCTCCGGGGTGAGGCTAGGTAGGGCGAGGCTTGAGCCTCGGATCGGCAGGGGGTGCTGACCCGCCTTGAATTAAAAAGGTGGTTTTTACCTGTTTTTAGTAAATTGAGGAGTCCATGATGACGCAGAACTGGTTGCGTAATTTTAAATACAAGTTAATTATTTTTATTGTTTCCGGGTCGATGCTTTCGGGTTGCTCGCTGTCGAGTTTTTTCGGGAGCGCTCGTGATCAGCGAGTCATTCAAAAGAAGCAATATCGTCAAATCAACCGCGATTGCGCTAAAATGGATTTGGGTGGTGCAGAGATCAGTGTTCAAACGATGCGGAGTCTCGTGGGGTGCCTGAATGCGAACGGGGCATTGGAAGAGACCAAGAAATTAGTTGAATTGTTGGGTGATGCTCAGCTAGAACCGGTGACCAATTT
>CAINWE010000477.1 GCA_903854365.1 Oligoflexia bacterium | reverse complement strand
GGATTGAGCAACATTTCACCACCCATGGCGGCCAATTTAAAGCCCCCTTCTCCTTTAAGGTTGTCCTGATGAAAGCGGGTATTGAGGACAAACGTTTTAGAAGGTTCCGGGATGAGAACGAAGCGATCATCTTTACCGTCGTGGTCCGGAGTGGCTGGGACGGCAATCATCATCATTCTTTGTTGTTTTTGATCAAATCCGAATGCCGTGACCAAGTATCCCTGGCCGTCTAGTGCCGCCGGGGTGTAGGTGTCCATGGCTTCGGGTTGGAGGAGATAGAACGATTTGAGGCCCCAAGTGATGGTGCTCTCCGAATTCAATCCGCTCCAGGGCTCCCCTTGGGCTGGCTTGATTTTGAACGATTGTTCTGCTTCAAAGGTATTTTCTCCAGCCCAGTTTTTTAGATTCAGGCGATCCCAGACGAAATTCTGGCTTTGTTCGTAGTAGAGGCCTGAAACTTTGAGTTTATAGGCTATTCCTGGAGTGAAAAAATCCTTCGGGATGATGTTTAAGTACTTTCCATCCGAGGAGACCTCGACTTTGGTTTCGATGTGGGGAGTGATTTCGACGTGGAGTTTGTCGGGGAGTGCATCGATCGCCGCATTAGTCATGAATTCATGATTTTTGATGACGACGAGTCGAAGTTGCAGTGGGCTGCCGCTGTCAAAGATTCGGTTGGCTTCGGTGCTAGTCCAAACTAGAGTGGCTAGATTAGCCTGATTTCGCGGAATATCATATTCGATGTCATCTCGGTTTCCTCCAAATTCGCATCTTTCTTTGTCGGAGATATGTGTCAGGCAATACTCGTACGGAATGTGGTAAATTCTTCCATTGTAGGATCCGACGTGAATCATGCCCGTGGCGTCGATGGACGGTGATGAGTCAAGATTGCTTTTGATCGGGTCAAGAGTCGAGCGATAAGACCAAATGCGGTCACCCTTGGAGAGATTGAGCGCGTAGATCTTGCCGTTTTTCGCTCCGAAGAGCACGACGCCGTCTTGGGTGATTACGGGCGAGCTGAGAATCTTGGAGTAGGCGTTGAATTTCCAACTGAGGGTGCCGTCAGAGGAGTTGAGGGCGTAGAAATTTCCGTCTACCGAACCAAAAAGGACTTTGCCTTCGGCATAAGCAGGGGATGAGTAAACCTCTCGGCCAGTCTTGAAGGTCCAGTTCAAGTGAAACTTGAGTTGGTGAACCCCGGTTTGAGGAAGAACTTTGAGTGAAACGAGTTCCCCGTTTGAATTGCCGAAGTAGATATTGCCCTGGCCATCCGTGGTAGGGGTGGATTTGATGTCGGCAAGTCCGTGATAGGGTGTGGCTAGATCTGCACCCGTCGTCGGGTCGAGTAAGTAAAGCTTTCTATCGAGTGAGCCGAAAGCCATCCATTGATTGTCCGGGCTAATGAGGGCTGCTGTCCAGACCATCATTCCCGTCTTTTTGGACCATTTTTCCGTGCCTGTAGGGTCGATTGCATACAGGGTGCCGTTATCAGATCCGGCAAAAATCAGCTGGTGAGCGGGACTGTATTGAACATTTCCTTCGAAAGAATTGACGACAACGCCACTTTGATGGGTCTTGTCAGAGGCACCGTGAGCTTCAAATTTCCAAACCCGCTCTCCGGTCGCCCGATTCAGGGCGTGGAGGGCTCCATCGCCACCTGGGACAACTACGAGTGCGGGGTTCTTGTTGAGGGCAGGAACGAGAGCCGCGGCAGAGTCGATTAACGAATCTGCTTTGTCGTCGATTCGGTATTCCCAGCGCTTTTGGCCATCCGGGCTAAATGAGTAAAAGAACTTGTTTGCTGCTCCGATGTAGACGTTTCCACTTTCGTCGATGACAGGAGTAGCCCAGACTAATCCGCCGGTATCGAATTCCCCTACCGATCGTACGGATGAAGTGGTGCTCATGGTGCGCACGAGGGTAGGGCTACGACCTGGGTTGTGGGCTCCTCCTCGAAACGATGCCCATTGTGGGGTTAAAGTTTTTGCGGCTTCAGGGGTGGGTTGTGGGGGTGCTTGAGTTGAATCTTGGGCTGGGTAGGTCTGGCTTACGCTCAAGTCTTCGTTTTGAAGGGGTTCATGATGTCGGGCTTCGGTTCGCTGCTTTTGGGGACCGTTGGATGATGATTGTCCCCCTTCGAATGCGGTGCAGGCTGCGGTAAGGGTGAGGGTGGTGAGTAGAAAACTTGACTTGGGAAGTTTCTGATAAAATTTTTTTCGTTTCATGATCAGATTTATAACCTAGCGACTAAACCGTGACAAGTGGCTTGACGAGAGGCTGTGCTTTGGGATACGTTGCAGCCCCTATGAAATTAAAGACAAAAAAAGCAGCCGCAAAACGTTTTTCGTTCACAGCCACTGGTAAAGTGAAGTTTAAGCGTACCAACAAACGCCATAACTTGGGGAACAAGAGTTCCGGCCGGAAGTTGAAGCTTCGTGGTCCGGGTTATGTTTTTGAAGGGGATATTAAGCACGTCGAAAAGTGCATGCCCTACGGAGCATAGATCTGCAGAAATCGTTTTAGTTAGGATTGGGCTGCCGATGTGGGTCCAAGTTTCAAGTCAATAGAATCGTTAAATTAAGGAGTTACTATGCCTCGCGCAAAACGTGGGTTTAAGCGTCGTAGACGTCACAATAAAGTTCTCAACCGTGCAGAGGGCTTCGTGCTCGGAAGGAAAAATAAGTTCAAGCGTACCGCTGAAGCCGTTGATCGTGCTTTTGTCTACGCGTATCGTGACCGTCGAGCCAAAAAGCGAGATTTTAGACAGCTTTGGATCGCACGACTTTCGGCAGCAGCCAATGACAATCAGATGAGCTACAGTCGGATGATCGGTGCTTTGAAGAAAGCCCAAGTGCAATTGGATAGAAAAGTTTTGGCAGATATTGCCATCGTCGATCCAAAGGCTTTCAGTGCGATGATCGATCAAATTCGATCGTTAGCTCCGGCTCAATAAGGCTGACTCTCATTTCATGCTTGAGAAACTGAGCGCGATTGGGGGACAGGCGCTTGAAGAAATTGAACGTTCTTCAAGTCTTGAGTCGTTGGACCAGATTCGGGTGACTCTCTTGGGGAAAAAAGGTTCTTTAAGTGAACTACTTAAAGGACTTTCGGGTCTGAGTCCTCAGGAGCGTCCTGTTTTAGGTGCGGCTGCGAATGAGTGGAAAAAAAAGATAGAGCTCGCTCTGGAGGGTCGTAAGACCGCTTTGGAAAAAGTTCTTTTGGAGCAGCAGCTTCAAAGAGAAAAGTTGGATATTTCGGCTCCTGCCCGGATCGTGCACCCAGGGTCTTTGCATGTGGTGACACAGACGGTGCGTCGCATGATCCAGATTTTCGGCCGGCTCGGTTTTGACGTAACGTTGGGTCCCGAGGCGGAAACTGAATATTTGAATTTCGAAGCGGTCAATATTCCGGCAGACCATCCTGCTCGTGATATGCAGGATACTTTCTTTCTGGGCCCGGGCGTAGTGTTAAGGACCCACACTTCGGGTGTCCAGATGCGATCGATGTTAGCGCAAAAATCGCCCGTTCGGATTCTTTGTCCTGGGGCAGTATATCGTTGCGACCATGATGCAACTCATTCTCCGATGTTTCATCAGTTGGAAGGGCTGTGGGTCGATCGAAATGTTCGCATGAGTGATCTCAATGGGGTTTTACTTTTTTGGGCGCGGGAGCTTTTCGGTGCGGACACTCAAATTCGATTGAGGCCCAGTTACTTTCCCTTTGTCGAGCCCGGTGCTGAAGTCGATGTGAGTTGCTTTCGATGTCGGGTCAAGCGCTCCGAGCAATGCAGGATTTGCAAGGGGACCGGTTGGTTAGAGATTTTGGGTGCTGGGATGGTTCATCCACGCCTTTTTGAAATGGCCGGGTATTCTCGCTCTGAGGGCCTTTCTGGCTTTGCTTTTGGTCTGGGTGTTGAGCGAATTGCGATGCTCTTGCATGAGATCCCTGATCTTCGGCTTCTTTTTCAGGGCGATATGCGTTTTCTGGGGCAGTTCTAGCGATCCGATAAGAATTTAAATAGACTCTGGCATCAGGAGTCAGCAGTTTTGCAGGTTAGGGAATAACCTGTTGTTCAAGCTCGGCCTGGTCTCGTGGATTGCGGCGAAGATTTCGCTGAGCTTCAAGTTCAATTGAGGTAACAAATGCGAGTATCGTGGAATTGGCTTTCGGAGTGGGTAGATCTCAGTGGCTTTAAGAATCCAAATGAACTAGCAGATTTGTTGATTCGCCGTGGTCTTGAAGTCGAACAAGTGGAACGCTTGGATCGAGGCCTAGAAAAAGTGGTGACTGCCCGGATCTTATCGCGTTCTCCTCACCCTCAAGCCGATCGTCTGAGCGTTTGTTCCGTAGATTGCGGAAGTAGTGATCCTTTGCAGATTGTATGCGGTGCTCAAAATATGAAGGGCGGCGATGTAGTCGCTTTGGCTCAAGTGGGGGCTCACCTCCCGAATGACGCAAAAATTGGCGAGAGTAAAATTCGGGGTGTAGTTTCGCATGGAATGCTCTGCTCTGAGGCTGAACTCAAGTTGAAGGAGGAGTCCGAGGGGATTCTGATTTTACCTTCAGAAACGCCTGTAGGTCTTCCATTGGCCGCTGTGCTTGGCAAGGATGACCTGATCTTTCATTTGAAGGTGACTGCGAATCGCGGAGATTGTTTGAGTCATTTGGGAATTGCTCGAGAGGTTGCTGCGGCCTTGGGGCTTACCTTAAAAAAAGCTCAGCCAAGCCCTCTGTGTGAAGGCGAATGTCCTATCGCGATCCATCTAGAAGCGGGGGAACTTAGCCCGCAATTTTATGGAGTCTGGATTGAAGGAGTGAGTGTTGGGCCTTCTCCCGCCGAGTTAGTGCGAAAATTGGAAGTGCTTGGGCTCCGATCGATCAATAACGTCGTCGATCTTTCGAATTGGGTGATGATGGAGCTGGGGCATCCGGTCCACGCTTATGATGGCAATCAAATCCTGGGGAAGACCGTGAGCGTTCGAAAGGGGAGGGAGGGTGAAGTCCTTCCGCTTTTGGATCATAAAACAATTCAACTCTCGGGTCACGAACTCGTGGTCGCTGATGGAGAGAGGGTGATTGGACTTGCCGGGGTCATGGGAGGCGGGAATTCGGAAGTTCAGGCTACCACCAAAAATCTATTCCTAGAATGCGCTGAATTTCATCCCAGTTGGGTTCGTCAAAGTTCTGGAAGGTACCAAAGAAAGACAGATGCTTCGCATCGTTTCGAGAGAGGCATTGACCCAACAGATTTGGGTCGCGTGGTCAGCTGTTTTGCTCAAGAGGTGGTGCGTTTGGCTGGCGGCAGGATCGTGGGATTGAAATCGGTTCGCGCGCCCTCGCGTTCCCAGTTTCAGAGGCCGGCAATTCGCTTCGGTTTGCATGATGTGCACGATTTTCTTGGGTTTCCGAGGGATCAGAGCCCGCTGCTTCTGAGTGAGCTCGAAGCGATTTGGAAGCGGTTGGACTGTCAAGTCTTGAAACAGGGAGATCATTGGGAGGTGCGTCCGCCCAGCTACCGTTGGGACCTGAACTTAATGGAGGACTTGGCGGAAGAGATTGCCCGCACGGTGGGTTATGATCTGATTCCCGCTACGATTCCCACTTTGAGCTCGTCGCCGGTCTCTGCTATTTCTTCAATTCCCCAACTCATCTTGCAAGATCGCGCGAAAGACTCTTTAGTGAGGCAAGGGTTTCATGAGTCTCTGAATTACGCATTCACCAGTCTGGGCAGTTTAGAGAGCTTGGGATTGACCTCGACGGTTCGTTTGATGAATCCTCTGAGTGAGGAATATGAGTGGATGGTTCCCTCTCTGTTGCCGGGTTTGATTCGGAATGCTTTGACGAATTGGAATCACCACTTCGGTTCTGAATCGCTCCCCATTCGGCTTTTTGAGCTTCGACCGGTCTTTGCCGCTGGAGCTTCCGGCGCAGTTGCCTCGAGTCAAACCGAGACGGGAGTGCAAGAAGCTTGGAAGCTGGCGATTGTTATGAGTGGTCCGCGGTTTGCTGGGGGGTTACGCGGCGATTTTGCTCCAGTTGAATTTGCGGATTTAAAAGGTGTCGTGGAGGCCTTATTGCGGGATTTAGGGACTCGGGGGGTGCGTTTTCTTCCTTTCTCCGCTTCGCGTACGGGAGGAAACCCTCTTTTTCACCCGGGTAAAAGCGCTGAGGTTTTGGCGGGTAACACAGTGGCCGGTCATTTTGGTTTGTTGCATCCAGCTAGGGCTCGAGACCTCAAGACTCGAGACGATCTCTGGTTAGTTGAGCTCGATTGGACTCAGTTGCTGAAGTTGTCGCGGGGGGCTTTCCAAGTGCCGAGTTACAAAGCCTGGCCTGAATTTCCGGGCATGGAGAGGGACTTTGCGCTGGTAGTCAAAGAAGAGATTTCAGTAGATAAAATTTGTCAGGTAGCACTTAAAGCCGGTAGGCCTCTGATTAAGGGTGCCAAAGTTTTTGATATTTATCGGGGTGCTCAAGTTGCGGAGGGGATGACAAGTATCGCGGTACGGGTTATCTTTTATGATGAAACCCGAAGTCTTCAGGAGTCTGAAGCTGAAGCTGCCTCAATCAAGCTTTTAGAGGCATGGAAGCAAGAAATCGGTGCTGAATTGCGAGGGTAGTCGAAAACAGGGGGTGATAAGCCCCGTTTTGGCCTTAAAACAAGATCGGGTGATCAGGCACCCAAGGAGAAGCTTAAAGTGGCGATGACCAAGGCGGATATCGTGGAAGCTTTGTACGAGAAGGTTGGATTTTCTAAGAAGGAAGCTGCCGACCTGGTAGAACTCGTTTTTGAGACTCTAAAGACGACTTTGGCTAAAGGCCAAAAAATCAAAATTTCTGGCTTTGGAAATTTTGTCGTTCGAGAAAAACACTCGCGAGTCGGTCGAAACCCGCAAACGGGTGAGACCATTGAAATCAGCGCACGCAGGGTGCTGACGTTTCGTCCTTCGCAAGTGTTGCGAGCTGACGTGAATGCCGGTGTCCCCGCGGATTCGGAGCATATTCATGAGGACAATGATTTAGACGGAGATGAGGACGAGTCCTTAGCGAATTGACGAGAGTCCGGTTTTTCTATCTTAAAACCTATAGAAATTTTTTTAGAAATCAGATAGAAGTCCGCTATTCCATTATGTTGGAGTGTAGCTCAGCGGGAGAGCACGCCCTTCACACGGGCGGGGTCGTAGGTTCAATCCCTATCACTCCAACCATTTCTAAAATCAGTCAATCGCAATTGAGATTTCGCTTCTCAAAACGGTGCCAGGGACGAAATACCGAGGATTGCACCTCGCTGGATGTTCAGGTACAAAACGACAATGAATAAATATTTAGCGCGACCTTGGCATTTGTTGAGACGTCAGGGAAGATTTCGCAGTTATTTCCAGTCCTGCGAGGCTACTGGGAGTCTCCCTCGACTTCACGTTGGATGTGGAGATCGGCCGATCACAGGTTGGTGCAATATTGACGTCGCGCATTTGTCTGAAAGTGTTCAATACGTAGATGCTTTGAAACCGCTCCCGTTTGAGGCGAATAGCTTTCAGTTTGTTTTTTCAGAGCATTTCATCGAGCACCTTTCCTTTGAGGAG
>CAINWE010000476.1 GCA_903854365.1 Oligoflexia bacterium | reverse complement strand
GTCCCTGCAGCAACAATCTCTCCTCCCTTTTGCCCACCCTCTGGACCTAAGTCGATCACGTGATCGGCAACTTTAATCATGTCTAGATTATGTTCAATGACGATGACTGTATTACCTTGGTCAACTAAGGCTTGGAGAAGCTCGATGAGTTTTCTGATGTCGTCGAAATGTAGACCGGTCGATGGTTCATCTAAAATATAGACGGTTTTACCCGTGCCCCTGCGAGAGAGTTCCTTAGCGAGTTTAATTCTTTGGGCTTCTCCTCCTGAAAGCGTGGTGGAGCTTTGCCCTAAGGCGAGATACCCGAGGCCTACATCGTTCATGACTTTGAGTTTTGCTTTGAGGCTGGGTACGGCCTCAAAGAACGGAAGCGCTTCGGCTCCAGTCATTTCTAGAATTTCTGAAATAGTTTTGCCTTTATAGCGGACATCTAAGGTTTCACGATTGTAGCGCTGGCCGCGGCAGGCTTCGCACTGCACGAAGACATCTGGAAGGAAATGCATTTCGACTTTCATCATGCCGTCCCCCTGACAGCCCTCGCATCGGCCTCCTTTCACGTTAAATGAGTATCGGCCCGGGCCGTATCCTCGGATTTGTGATTCTGGCAGTTGAGAGAATAAATCTCGAATGAGGGTAAACATCCCTGTGTAGGTCGCTGGGTTGGATCGAGGTGTTTTTCCGATCGGACTTTGGTCGATCTCAATCACTTTATCTATGTGTTCGAGACCTTGGATACCCTCGAATTGGACCTTTTTAGCCGCGATTCCGTAAACGGATTTCAGGAGTAGTCGATAGAGTGTGTCGATAATCAGTGTGCTCTTGCCACTACCTGAGACGCCGGTCACACAAGTCAGCAGGCCGAGTGGGATGACTGTGGAGACGTTTTTGAGATTGTTTTGTGTAGCTCCTGTCAGGACAATTGTCTTCTCGGAGTTCCAGGGTCGTCGCTTTTTGGGGACTTCAATCCGTTGTTTCCCTAAAAGGTATTGTCCGGTGATGCTGGCTTTCGATTGAGTAATCTCGCGATAGGAGCCAGCTGCTACGACGTGGCCTCCTTCGGTGCCAGCACCTGGGCCGAGATCAACGATCCAGTCTGCTTTCTCCATGGTTTCTCGGTCGTGCTCGACCACCAATACGGTATTCCCTAGGTCTCTGAGACGGCATAAAGTGGAGATCAGTTTTTCATTATCTCGTTGATGAAGTCCAATACTAGGCTCATCAAGAACATAAATGACCCCCACCAGCGAGGTTCCAATTTGAGTAGCGAGTCGAATTCGTTGAGCCTCTCCGCCCGAGAGGGACTGGGCGGTTCGATTTAAATTCAGGTAGCCCACTCCGACCTCATTCAAAAACTGCAGGCGTTCACGGATTTCTTTGATGATGCGATCGGCGATCATCGTTTCCCGAGAGGTAAGCTTGAGGTTTTTGAAGAACTCGCATTCTTCTTCAATTGAGAGTTGCCCGACTTGGAAAATGTTTAAGTTGCCGAGTTGGTAATGAAGGCTTTCTTTTCTAAGGCGAGCGCCGCTGCATTCTGGACAAGGGATCGATTCAGGAGAAAGTTCATGAGCTAAAAGACTGGCTTCGTCGTCGGACTCCCCGCTGGCTGTAGATTCGTGGAGTTGTGTGGGATCTACTCCCAGTCCTTCACAAACGGCACAAGCCCCCATGGGACTATTGAACGAAAAAGTTCTGGGCTCAGCCGTTGGGTAGCTAATCTGGCAGTTTGGACAAGAAAAACGTTCAGACATCAGCTTTTCGGTTTGCCCCCCGCCGTCCTGGGTCTGCAGAATGAGAAGGCCCTCGCCTAACTTTAAAGCAAGCTCAACGGAGTCGTTGAGTCTGGATAGGAGGGATTCCTGGTCTTTGTTTTTTACGATGAGCCGGTCGATATAAACTTCAATTTGATGCTTCTTGTTTTTGTCGATTTGGATCTCTTCTGCGAGGTCGATCATTTGACCATCGATACGGACCCTGACGAATCCTTGCTGTCGTAGCTGGGCGAGTTCCTTTTGGTGTTCCCCCTTTCTACCGCGAATGATCGGAGCTAAAATTGAAACTCGCGTGCCCTCTTGGAAGGAAAATATCTGATCAACTATTTGTTGGGAGCTCTGCGCTTGAATTGTACCGCCGCATTTCCAGCAGTGGGGTATTGCGATCCGAGCAAAAAGTAAGCGGAGATAATCGTAAATTTCTGTGACCGTTCCAACAGTGGACCTAGGATTATAGCTGGTGGTTCGCTGCTCAATCGAAATGGTCGGACTTAATCCAGAGATGGATTCGACATCGGGCTTTCCTAGTTGTTCTAAAAATTGTCGGGCATAGGCTGAGAGGCTCTCCACATAGCGTCGTTGGCCTTCGGCATAGATCGTATCAAAAGCGAGCGAAGACTTTCCCGAGCCGGATGGACCTGTAATGACAGTCAGCTGGTTCCTCGGGATAAAGACGTCCACGTTTTTCAGATTGTGAGCTCGAGCGCCTCGGATGATGATCGCTTCATCGTTGGGGAGGTCGAGTTGAGTTTCAATTTTCATTTCATCAGTGAATAACCTAAGTCATCCTTCAAGCGAAAGTAGAAATGTTCCGACACTAGGCTTCTCGAATCGGCCGCTAATGATGAGAAGCAGGTAGATCTGTTTGAATTGGAGGATGGCCAATCCGTTCAGCCGCTCTTTTTAAGGCGGTTTCAACGATGTTTCGGTTAGATTGGAGTCCTGGAAGAGTAGTTGCTTCAAACCGTAGCACTAATACAGGCTGCGTATTTGAAGCCCTCACTAAACCCCATCCATCTTGAAAGGCTACCCGAACTCCGTCGATATCATTGATTGAAAAATTGGATCGGAGAAGATTTTTCGTTTCTTCAACCAATAAAAACTTTTTCTCCTCTTCGCATTCCACGCGAATTTCTGGGGTCGAGACGCTACTAGGAAGATCTGCAAGCATCTCAGAGAGCGGCTGATTGGATTCAGAGAGAATTTCAAACACTCGAATCCCGGCGTAGATCGCATCATCGAAGCCAAAGTATCTGTCGGCAAAAAAGATATGTCCGGACATCTCACCTGCCAGCACAGCCTTGGTCTCCTTCATTTTTGATTTAATTAAAGAGTGCCCGGTCTTCCACATGAGGGGCGTGCCACCTTTGGCTTGGATATCATCATAGAGTCTGTGACTTGATTTGACTTCAGATATGATGGTTGCACCCGGAATTTCTTTTAAGACGCTTCTTGAAAAAAGAACCATGAGTTCGTCCCCGTAGAGAATCCGCCCTTGTTCGTCGACTACTCCAATTCGGTCTGAATCTCCGTCGAAGGCGAGTCCAAAATCGGCTTTTTCTTGCAACACAGTTTTAACTAACTGTTTTAAGTTCTCTGGGACTGTCGGGTCTGGATGGTGGTTGGGAAAATTACCATCGAGCTCACAGTAGAGGGGAATGACTTCAGCTCCGAGTCTGCGAAACAGTTCTGGCGCGACTGTGCTTGCCGTTCCGTTACCGGCGTCGAGTACGATTTTTTTCTTTTTTAGGGGCCTCGCCTTTGAGACGATGTAGTCCGTATATCTCGCAATAATCGGGTACTCAGAAATTTGTCCTAAGCGTTGATGACTTTCTGGAGCAGCGAGCAGAGTTTCCATGAGGCTCCGAATTTCTTGGATCTGAGCACCGTAAATCGTTTCTTTTCCAACACAGGTTTTAAACCCGTTGTACTCGGCAGGATTGTGGGAGCCTGTCACCATGATCCCTCCGTCGAGATTGAGGTCAAAAATGCTAAAATAGGTCAGCGGTGTGGGGCAGGTGCCTAAACGAATGACGTCCACGCCTCCTTGGGTTAGGCCTTTGATGAGAGCCTGAGTGTAACTGTCGCTCGTGAGACGACAGTCCTGCCCTACCGATACGGTGAGGTGTCTTCGCGAAGCAACGGGTATGCGCGAACTGATGAGTTTAGCGTAGGCGCGCCCGAGAAGTTCGGCAAATTCGGGACTGAGGTCTTTTCCAGCAAGACCACGAATATCGTATTCGCGAAAAATAGAGGGTCGAATCATTACTTGAGTCACAAAATTACCTTTCTTTCGTTCCGGCCTACAGGCGCTAGCTCTCAAGTCAGTCGAACGGCTAGTTCGATGGCGGCTTGAAGGCTGGACGGATTTGCAATTCCCTTGCCCGCAATATCAAAGCCAACGCCGTGGTCGACTGAAGTGCGAATCATAGGCAGGCCCAATGTTATATTGACCGTTCTGTGGAAATCAAGCAGCTTCACAGGGATGAGTCCCTGATCATGGTACATGCAGACGACCGCGTCAAATCGCTCAGTCCGCGGTAAATCTAGCTGTCGAGCGAAGAGTGTGTCGGCGGGAAATGGCCCTAAGAGCTCGGTATCGCTCCTGAGTTCAAGCTGCAATTCTTGGATTAATGGCAGAATTACGTCGATTTCGTCTCTTCCGAAAATTCCAGATTCCCCACAGTGAGGATTAAGGCCCGTGACTGCAATTCTAGGTCGCTGGATCTTCCACAGTTTCGCCAGGGCCTCTCGGGTTTGAATGATTGCCTTGCGTATCACGGTTGGATTAAGCGCAGCACTAACATCCTTTAGGGCGAGATGTGTTGTAACTAGGCTGACACGAAGGTGGTCGTTAGCTAACATCATCGTCACGCCTGATGCCCCACACAGGTGGGCAAGAAACTCGGTGTGACCCGGAAAAGGATAGCCTCCTTTTTGAAGACGCTCCTTGCTGATGGGGCCCGTCACAAGAGCAGCTGCCTCTTGGCGCAGCACGAGTTGGGTTGCGGTTTCAATCGCCCATCCTGCTTGGTAGCCCTCTAAATGTCGCGAAGCGGGTGCTCTTGTGGGAGCGGGCATAAGCCAAATTCTGGGCTGATCTAATGGAAGGGTTTTAAGCTTTTGCGCAGATTCGGCGAGAGATTGCCCAGGTCGAAGAAGGTGGACGGGAGCATTCAGGCGCTCAAAGGGGCCGAGCGCCCCGACGCAGAGAATGTCAAAGCTTTGCGCTCTGGGATCGCGATGAAGAGAGCAGATCGCTTTCCACGTAATCTCAGGCCCGATCCCATCCGGATCTCCTGGGGTGAGTACTAGAATTGGCGTGTTCATTTCTCAATATGAATGACGGCGGACTGCCGCTTTCTCTCAACCCAGAGGCCGACCTGCTGCTCGTATTCTTTAGCCATCAGTTTTCCGCGGATCTCATCCTTCATCTTTTCCATTTGCTCGGTCTCAGTGGAGCGAATGTCATAAAGTTTTAAAATGAAATGACGGCCCGACGGGTCGTCAAAAATTTCGCTGATTTGGCCGATTTTTAGGTCTTTGAGTTCGGCTTTAATTGCTGGATTAATCTGGTCATCATTGAGAAACCCCAAATCACCGCCTAGTGATGCGGTCGGGTCGTCGCTGATGCTTTTGGCAGTTTCCTCAAAGGGCGAGCCGCTTTTGAGTCTTTTTAGAGTATCTTGTGCAATTTTAAGAGCAGCCTGAGGAGACTTATAATTTTTTGGGCTAATCGAAATGATCCCAATATGAAAAGCCCGGTGGGACATATTGTGTTTCGGCAATTGATTCAAATAGTAGTTTTTAATGTCATCGTCGGAAATACTAATTTTGGTTTGAATCTCTCGCGAAATAAGTTCCTTTTTGCTTGCAGAATCTCGGATGAGCTCAAAATAATCAGCGAAATCATAGCCCTCTCGACGGAGCGCATCGATCAAAGATTGGCGACTAATGTGATTTGTATTTTGGATGGTGTTGATCTCTTGCTCTACTTCGGAGTCGGCCTTGGGAAATTCTTTCGAAATGAGGCGATCATTGATGATCGAATTGATGATTTCCTCAGAGGACGCAGCTTTTCCTTTCTCAGCTAGGGCCGAGTGTGAGTAGAGCGGGTCAATTTGAGACCGAAGACCCAGGGTTTTTTTGTAGTGTTCTAGGTCGGTTTGGAGGATCGGCTGAGTATTGACGTAAGCGACTAAGCGATTCAAGGTCACTAACTCGCTTGCTTGGGCCCAGAATCCGAAGAAAATGAGAATGCAAGGCAGGAGAATTTCACTTTGAACGGGCTTAATGGATAAGGTCTGTCCAGACTTTTTACGAGCAATCATTTCTTAATTTGTACACGAATTGGGCGAGAATTCCAGCGCGAACCCTCGCCGATTCTCGCTATCTCAAAGTCATCGGGAAAAAGCTCCTGCCGCCATTTGTCAAAGCTGAGAGATGGGCGACAAACCTTTTTGCACCCAGCTTTGTTGGATCAGTCGGTTGATGAGAGCTTTGACTTCGTCTTGCGGCGGGAAATTCCTGTAGTTCGCAAAGAAAAGTCTGAGCTCGGGCGCGGCCTCGGTCGAAGAAAGCTCTCCTACAGCATATCGGCTGATCCGACTTGATTCATCTAGGCTCAGGTTCTTTCCATTTTTCTCCGCTTCTCTCCGAAGGGCAAGGCTGCCAATGCCAATCCAGTAAGCGGTTTCAGATGAAGGTGTCCGAAGTTGGCTGCGAATCGCGATAAAATCTGAGACTCTTAAAGGCACCCCATCCACTAAGGCAACTTCGTCTTTAGTAGGGAGAGGCGGATGTTTTGGGGTTAAGGAAGGG
>CAINWE010000475.1 GCA_903854365.1 Oligoflexia bacterium | reverse complement strand
TGGAGCATCCGAGACGCATCTTTAACTCTCAGGAAGGCCTCAGGAAAGTCCCAGACAAGACTCAAGCCCTCGCCCCTCTGATCCGATCAGTCCAGAGGAGTGATGGGAAAAAATGGCCTGGAACAATTTCAGACGAAAACTCGCTTGGGCGGCACCCATTTTTACTGGGGTGTTTTTTTTAGGCGGGTGCAATAACCTCACTAATACCCTCAGCTCCCTCGCTGCCACGACCGCAAGCCCGAGCCCAACTGCGTCTACCACCGGCCCCAAAGCTGTTAAGATTTTTCTCAGCGTCCAAAACTCGACCTCTGCCACATCTACGATCCAAGCAAGTTTTGATCAAGGCAGCCTAGGAGCCACGAGTGCTGGCACAAGCCAGCTCCAACCCGGACAATCCAATAGCTTTCATCTGGGACTTCAACCCACAGAAGTCTTTCACCCAGACGGCAGTCCCCTAGCCTACCGGCTCTATAACACCGATGGCACGCCCAATATTTCAACCTCGACGAACTGGCCTAGTTGGCTTCAATCGTTCGATATTGGCATCAGTGGCCTCAACAATCCGGGCGCGACCAATCCTGCTTGCGCGCGATTTACGACTTCTGCTGAGACCGGCAACAATTGTAAGATCGGTCCAAAATCATCCCTCCTCCCGGCCAACTGCAATGCTCCTCTCAACCAATTTCGAATCAGTGAGGCAGATTGCAGCTCAACCAACTCCGATGGCACAAATACCACGCAGATCGGCACCGGCGGACCGAACGACGGCATTTATCTTCGCGCTGTCTTCAATCGGGGCACCGGCGGCCTATCACCTCAGGAAAATATTCTTGTAGTAATAGAATACCTAGCCAACTCCCTCAACCCGGCTCCAGCCGATCCCAGTCGATGTCTCTCGGGTAACACCTTTACCCTCGAAACCTGTTCGGACTTTGTTTGGAGAGCCTTCCTCAAACACAATGTTCTAGAAAATCAAACGACCTCCGCAACTCCCCTTCAGCCGTTCTTTCTCTTTATTCCTCCGATGATCAACTCCGTCATCGGCTCATCAACGTCGAATCCGCCCTATCTTGGCGTCAATCCCTCCGCGCGACAGATCATCCTGCCCCTCGCTATTGATCCAGCGCTCACGGTTTTTCAACTGAGTCGAATTTCCTCTTATTTTCCCGTTGCTCAAGATCTGAACACCTATTGTAATTCATCCCCGGGATCCAACGGATCCAACACCCCGCTCTGCGCGGGTATCGTTTTTTATTCAGTTACTTTTTATAGAATTTAAGAAAGGACTCGTTTGATCCGCGCGCAAGTGAATCATCCAACTCATCACCTCCGCATCGGAATGACTCGAGCCTCAGAGTTGAGGCTCATCTCATTCCTCAGTTGCATGCTCTGGGGTTGCGCAGCCGATCTCTCTTGGGGTCCCAAAACTGCTCCAAGCAGCACCCCTGACGTCGCCGCCGCAAAAAGCTTGTCGGCCACTCGCATCCAGTTCACCTATCAAGACTTCTATAGTGTCACTTCCCCACAACCGAGCACGAAGTGCCCGGGGGATTCTTTTAATTTCTACGACTACCTAGCTGCAAACCCTCTCGGCACCTCAAGCTTTGGCGGACTGTCCCAAGTCCCGCTCAAACTCAGTGCCTCCACGAGTTATTCAGGTCAAACGATCCGGCCGAGTTTCATCAAAAACGTATCCGTCGATATGACCGACGCAAACTCAACTTCTCCCGTGAATCTCTCTCGCACGTGTTCCTATGGGCAGTCTAGTGGGCCCCCCCCCGCATCGAGTTGTGCTGTATTTGATTCGAGCGCAACGAATGGCCTCGACTCACCGGTCGAAGGACAACTCGTGATTCTGGGTGGAATTCAATCCACCAATCCGGCGTCAGCGCTTGACAGCGCGACAGGGTCCTCGCTCACCTGCGAACCGACGAGCCAAACCTCGGGCAACCTCTTTCCGAACTGCACCCCAAATCTGGTGACTCTCAGCCTTAATTCCGTCAACGCCAGCTCAGCAGGGGGACCGGCTGCTCCTGGCCTCCTTCCTTCTCCTCTTCCGAGCACCCCGATTTCGACTTGGACCAATCTCAGTAGCTTTCTCAACCCCACTTCCAGTACAATCAGCTCATCAACTCCCGCTCTGATCTCCGGAACCCCTCCAGCAGGTCTCGCAGCAGCTGCCTCCACGTTTAACGGCCCAGCAAAAAATCTCCTCGTTTTCGGAGGGGCCTCTTATCAGCCCAACCGAGTACCTGCGGCGACTTTTCTCTCCGTGCCGACGACTGCTGACACCTGGAGCCTCGACTGGTCCACTGGAACCTGGTATCCGATCACCACTTTCCCCGCAGTTTCGAGTTCTATTACACAAGCCTTCGACAGCATTCCGTATCCCTATCCAACCTCGACGGCAACTCAAGTAGGACTTGCCAACCGGGTCGACCAGGGACGTGCGTTTTTTGGGATGGTCGCTTCGGCTGGAATGGCCATTTCCCAACTCGGAAAAGCAGGCACCGTCGGTCAAAGCCATCCCACCAGCGCAGTAGGAACGCAACCCAACTCGAGTCCGATCGACACCACCGAGCGAATTTTCATTTCAGGTGGTCTCTGTAATAATGCAGCGAAGATTTGCACCGACACCCTCAAGTTCAACCCCACCTACGGTCCAGAATACATTGACGCACAAGCCCCCGGAGGAGGCGTGACCGCACCCACCCATGCGCCCACTCAGTGGATCGATAGCTACCACACCCAAACCGTCTCGAATACGGCTCACGTCAGCGCTACCGGCGGTTCTGGCCAGGATTTTATGTCCCAGCTCAGCCCAGCGTTCACGCCAAACCCAGCCCCCGCGCCCTCCATCGCCGTGCCCTACACTCAATACGGCTACGGAGCTTATGGTTTTGGTATGGTCGCGCTGATGAACAACTCAAGTTCCTCGGGGCAATCCGCTCACAGTGACGCCAGCACTCCGGCGACGGCTACGAACACTGGACCTAACACTCCCGGAGCGGGATACTTACTCACCACCGGAGGATTTTACGGCACAGCAGGAGCCACGGATACCAGCACCGCCGGTCCAGCCGGCAGCACCGCAGCGGGCACATCCCCCATTCACCTTCTCACGAAGTGGATGGGCACCAGCGGTGGTGTCGAGGACTACGAAACTAATGCTGCTAATTTCATTTCTCTCGCCAATTTTACGGATCTCTCTGCCACCCAAGCTACGCCCGGCTGGTGGAAGCCCTATTCCTTGAGCACCACCCCTTGGTTTGGTGCGGGGGTCATGCTCAAGGGTCTCGATCTCACCACAAATACAGTGGTTTATTTCGGAGGCTCGACTTGCAGCGATTTTCTCAACTCGTACTCGAGCATCGGATGCACATGGAACGCATCGACCACTCACCAAACCCCGACTTATCTCAACTTTACAAACAATCCTGCCTCGCTCGGTGCTCCAACCAGCCAAACTATTCCTTGGAACGGCACTGCGCCCACGAATGCAGGAATGGCGGCAGCCCGAGGACTTGACCCTTCTGGTCATCCCGTAATCGTCGCTTGGGGCGGAATGAACGCCAGAAACACCTTGGATACCTCTGGAAATATTTATTACATTTATACTAACGGCCCCACCTCTGCTCAAGGAGGCGTAGACACGACTCATGCCTCAGGACCTTCGGGGAGCCTGAGACCCAGTCCCTTAGTTCATGCATCCCTCGTGTTCAGTCATGCGACCGGAAAATTTTATCTTTTCGGAGGTTACGACCCCGCTCAATCCTCCCCTGCTGTCGCAAGCACCTGGGAACTGAGCTTCACCTCCTCGAGCCAGAACTGCGGGATCAGTGGGAACTGCACCTTTCAATGGCGTCCACTCACACCCAGTTGCTATCCGAACTGCACAACTCCCCCGGCTCGCTGGGGACATCAAATAGTCGAAGTCAATTACAATTACTTCAATGCACCTTTTGAGCCCAACTGCACGAATCGAGCGCAACCCTGCTCATTCGGAATTTTCATGGAAGGTGGGCGATCCAGTAGCTCACTGCAATTTTTATCGGATCGATGGATGTTTGACCCCACGGGTAACCACGGGCAAGGCCATTGGCAACTCATGACGGATCTTCCTCCCCGCGCGTTTTCGTCGATGACCCACGTCGACTATCAAAGCCTCGATGGAGCGCAACACCATCTAGGAGTCCTCTTTGGCGGAGAGACAGGACTTCAAAATCCAGCCTATTACGCGAGCACGGGTTCTCCCTCTCAGCCCAACTACTTCGTACCTCCTACACTCGGAGACACCTGGATGTATGATTTCGATGCCAAAACCTGGAACCGAGTTCAACTTTTAGGAGCTCGGTATAGTTCCTCCTCAGATTTTTCGAGTTTAGACGAGCGTTCAGCCCGTGCCGCATCGACGGTCAACGACGCAACCACCCAAATTCTCACACCCCCTCCCGTCGCAGGAGGGATCATGGTCACCCGTACGGTCTCTCGGGCGAATCACCTTCCCACGGACACACCCAAAACCTTAGCCATTCCCGAAGTCTTTTTCTTCGGCGGCAGAAACAAAGAAGGCAAATACCAGCCCCTCAACCGGGTCTTCAAATTTTGCGCAGGAACTACCGGAGAAAAACCTTACCCCCGCTCGCCCAAAGGCACCGTCATAGCCCCCCCCGATGACTCCAGCTGTGATGCCTATGATGCAGTCAGTAACGCTCAGTCCCCCAATCCACAATCCGGCTACCAGGGAAGATGGCTTTTCAAAAACGCAAGCGACGCCCTTGCCAACGATCCATCGCAAAGCCCCCCGTTCCTCGCCAGCTACCTGGGAGCTGGTGCGTACGACCCCCTTCACGACCTCGTTGTCGTCTACGGAGGTATCACGGCACGTCCAAGCTCAACTCCTGCCTCATCGTTAGACTACTCCTCCTTCGCTATCACGGATACCGTTCAACAAACTTTAAATCAGAATGATGGCAGCATTCTTGAATATACCCCGCCCTCCGGCGTAAATAACCCTCTTACGACAGTCGTCAATGGGAGTTGGAACACGATTCCGAAATGTGATTCCAGTCAAACGCCAAGCGCCCGCTACGGCCACAGCCTCAGCTTTGATCCAGTCCACCAAAATCTCATTCTGACAGGCGGCTTCGATATCAACGGTCATCTGCTCACGCAAACTCAAATCCCGAATGCGACAGGTACTTATCCGTACTTTTTACCGGAGATTTGGACAGCAACTCGGATCGATCAACAACCCATTGGACTCAGTCCAGTTCCCGGAGTTCCGACCAACCAATTATCATCGAATTTTCCCTGCTATTACTGGTCACACGTCACTGAATTCGGAAATGCGCCTGGAACTGGGACC
>CAINWE010000474.1 GCA_903854365.1 Oligoflexia bacterium | reverse complement strand
TGCAGGGACGCCTGAACAAGTGGCATTCAGCAAGCTCAGTGAAACGGGGAGATTTTTAAAAGCCTACTTATAGAAAAATCCGCAGAGATCGATCAAATTGTCGATCTCTGCGGATTAAATACCGCATCGAAACGGTAATTAGCCTTTGATTTTCACCAATGCAATCACGAAAGCATACAAGACCAAAGACTCAATCAGAGCAAGTCCGATGATCATGGGCACGAATACTTTGCTTTGAGCTGCTGGATTACGACCAATCGCCTCAAGAGCAGCAGTTGCTGTTCTGCCTTGAGCGATTGCTCCGCCCAAAACAGCAATGCTGATTGCGAGCGCAGAAGCAAGAGAAGCATAAGGATCAAAATGCCCGCCGGTCACTTCTTCTGCCATAGCCACAGAAGAACCTACGGTGAGCAATAATGTTCCTAAAATTACCAAAGTCTTACGAAAATTCATTTTTCCATCCATCCTTTCATCTCAATGGTCGTGTGATGTCGACAAAGATATATAGACCATCGTCATCAAACAAAAAACGAAGGCCTGCATAAAGGCTACAAACACTCCTAAACCATAAAAAATTACAGGTAGGAGGTAAGGAACCAATCCACTAAAAACTTGAAGAACAATGTGGTCCCCGAGAATATTTCCCCTCAAACGGAGAGCCAAAGAAAGCGGTCTAAACAAGTGGGACGCCAATTCGATGACCAACATCAGCGGTGCCAAAAAGAGCATCGGACCCAAAAAATGTTTAAGATAGCCCCAACCATGGGCCTTGAAACCAGCATAATTATAATAGAGGAAAACAAACACGCCTAGGGCAAGAGTCGTGTTTAAATTGTCGGTTGAAGGTTGAAAGGTAGGTACTAAACCAATCAAATTAGATGCAAAAATAAACACAAAAACACTGCCGACAATTGGAAAATACGTTGAGGCATCATGATGCCCAATCACTGTCTCGGTGAGAGAATACAGCCCTTCAGCAAGAATTTCAAAAAAGTTTCTATAAGTCAGCTTCTCGTCGGGCACTAACCCACCGTCCGGGGATCTCATCGCAGCCAAGAGCTGAGCTCTAGCGATAATCGTAGCTACCACCAAAACTAACCCGACCAGAATGGTCATCCCTACATGAGAAGGCAAATCCTGAAAAAAAGGTAAAAAGTGTAAAATATTTACGCCATGCTCTTCATGCATTTCTTACTGCCCTCTTCAGTTCGCAATAGCTCCACAAAACTCCGCCCAGCAAAGGAACGGCCCCTAATGTGCCGACTCCCAAAGATAACCCGAGCAACGGAATTTTCTGTCCTTTTAGCAGAACTATTAGAAAAAGTCCCAGGCAAACTGCTTTAAAAATTCCCCATAAGGCAATTGGCCTCGAGAATTCTCTCTTTTGATCTGAGCTCGCTGTGAAATTTCTCAAAACAGCCTGAATCAGCATTCTCAAAACAAAAAAATCAACTATCGAAAGCGCGGCCAATGCTACAAACCAAGCCTGCGACCGACGCACCTCGCTGATTTCCTCGTGCCCTAAGCAAATCATCAATCCAATTGCTAGCCAAATTAAACCCGCGCTTCCAAAAATGCGAACCTCCGTTTTAAGCGTGTTTTTAGAACGTCTCATGATTTTCCATTCAGAGTTCCTTCTGAGTAAGCCTATAGAGACGGTACATTCCCAAGGAAAGTCCAATCGTGGAGGTGACAATCAAAGTCCAAATAGGCCATTTTAAGCGGGCCCAGGCAAAATACCCCAGCAATATACCCGTCAACGAATACCCAATCACATCAGTAAGAATGACCGTAACTAGGGCTATCTGCCTTATATCAGGCTTGTTTTTTTTGTTCATCGAATGATGATCTCCGACTGATCGCGGTATCGTCGTTCGCCCAAGGCGCTACCTCTTACTTTTTCGGTGAGCCAGTCTCTCTTTAATTCGGGTCAGCTTAATTGCTATGACTTGAGTGGCAGGGTAAGTGTTTTTCAAAGACAGGTAAATGTCATAGGCTTCCTCCAGCCGATCCAATTCTTCGAACGAAGAAGCAATTCCGAACCGAGCTTCTACAGCTAAATCACTTTGCGGATATCGCTTAATAAACTCACGGTAGGCCGCAATCGCCAATTCAAAATCGGTTGACTCAGATCCGTGCGCATTCACTTGCCGCTGCCCGCGGGTAAACAAAGTGGTACCCACCTCAAATCTAGCTTTCTCACTCCAAGTCGAGTTCGGATAGGTTTCGTAAATTCTCTGATAAGTCTTCAACGCATTTTCAAATTGAAAGAGAAAAAACTGACTCTTCGCAATCCTAAACAAAAAACCGGGCGCCTCGCTCGAATCTCGATCCAGCTGAATCAAGCTCTGATAATGATTAATAGCCTGTTCATAATTCTCAAGGTGAGTGAACAGAATATCTCCGATCTGAGCCTGAGCTTTGCGACTGAGCTCCGAATCCCGAGAAAGCTGAATCAATGAACGAAACTTTTGGATCGCTTCAGGAAATCTCCCCAAAAACAACTCCTCAGTAGTCGCAGCCCGATAAAGCGCTTGCTGCCCTAACACTCCGTTCGGATCCTTCGAGATCACTCGTTCAAATTCGGTCACAGAAGCCGAGTAGTTTTTATCTCCCCACAAACGTTCTGCCAAAACGTAATGATGGCGGGCGCTATCGACACTGCAGGCAGAAGCCAGCACAACGACACCAGTGAGAAAAAATCTGCTAGACTTTAAGTACTCCATCAATCTTCACTGATAGGCCCAATAGGCACAGTCGCAGTCGGGCTCGAGACGCCTTCTGCATCATTTGAACTCTCGACCAAAAGCTCAAAAGACACCAACTTTTCACTCGGCGCTAATGAAATTAAGCGAACACCCTGCGCTGTTCGACCTTGCTCAGAGATTTCCCCAATATGAATTCTGATCATCTGGCCCTTACTGGAAACCATCATGACATCGTCCTTCGGAACCACCTGGCGACATCCCATGACATAACCATTCTTCTCCGTAGACCGCATCGTAATCACCCCAGAGCCACCTCGCCCCTGAAGCCGATAATCCTGCACAGGAGTTCGCTTACCGTAACCGTTCTCCGTAACAATGAGAACCTCGTTGTCAGATTGCCCAGGCAAATCCAATCGACTGAGAACTTCCATAGCAACGACCTGATCTCCAGCATCCAAATTCATCCCGATAACTCCGCGAGCGCCTCGCCCAGTCGGTCGCACATCTTCTTCGTGAAAACGAATACTCATCCCATTTCGTGAGCAGAGGAAAATATCATTCGAACCTTGGGTCAGTTTAGCGCCCACCAACTCGTCCCCATCATCGACAGAAATCGCAGAAAGTCCGTTTGCCCGAACGTTCTTAAATTCGCTCAAAGCTGTCTTCTTGGTCACTCCGGCGCGAGTCACCATCAAAACATATTCACTTTCCTTGAATTCACGAACAGGAAGGATCGCCTTAATTTTTTCCCCTGGTTGAAGCGAAACCAAATTCACAACAGCCTTGCCCTTCGCATTACGGCTCGCCTCTGGAATCTGATAAACTTTTAACCAATACAGGCGGCCTTGGTCCGTAAAACAAAGCAAATAGCTTAGTGTATTTGTGTGATAAATAGCGGTAACAAAGTCTTCCTCACTCGTATTAACGCCACGAATTCCCTTTCCACCGCGATGCTGGCTCTTAAAGAGATTTGGATCGGCCCGCTTAATATAGCCGGCATGAGTAATACTCACCAGAGTATCCTCATCTGCGATTAAGTCTTCAATTTCAAAACTAGTTGAGCCCCCGTACACCACCTCGGTTCTGCGTTGATCTCCGTAATTCTGCAGAATCTCCGACAACTCTTCCTTAATTACCTGATAGACTCGGCTCTCGCTCCCGAGAATTGCCTTGAGCTCCTGAATTAAAATAAGAATTTGAGCGTGCTCTTCAACGATTTTGTCCCGCTCTAATCCGGTTAATCTCTGGAGCCGCATCTCAAGAATGGCCTGAGCCTGAATTTCACTAAAATGGAATTGGCTCGTCAGTTGACTCTTCGCCTCATCAGGGCTATTCGCCGTCCGAATCAAGTGAATTACAGAATCAATACTCTCCACGGCACGCTTTAAACCCTCTAAAATATGCGCTCGAGCTTCCGCTTTTTTCAAATCAAATAAAGTTCGGCGAACAACCACGTCTTTACGGTGCTCGACAAAGGCCCAAAGCATATCCCGGAGATTGAATGTTCTTGGCTGCCCCTGATGAATAGCTAAGAGATTTATACCAAAAGAATCCTGAAGCTGGGTCAGCTTAAAAAGCTTATTCAGGATGACATTTGAATTTTCGCCTTTCTTAATTTCAATTACGATTCGCATTCCGGTTCGGTCGGACTCATCTCGTAAATCAGAAATACCCTCGACTTTTTTATCGCGAACCAAATCTGCAATCTTCTCAATGAGCTTTGCCTTATTGACCTGGTAAGGAATCTCGGTCACAATAATTCGTTCCCGATCACCCTTCCAAGTCTCAATTTCAGTCTTTGCCCTCATAATTACGGTTCCGCGACCGGTCCTATAGGCTTCTTTTAAGGACTCCACACCAAAAATAAACGCACCGGTTGGAAAATCAGGGCCCTTCACCAAATGGAGAAGTCCATTGGTATCCAAATTAGGCTGATCAATCAGAGCCATAGTCGCCTGAATCATTTCACCCAAATTGTGAGGAGGAATATTTGTGGCCATACCCACAGCAATCCCAGAAGACCCGTTCACTAATAAATTCGGAATCTTCGCAGGAAGAACTTTTGGCTCACTCAAGCTCTCATCGTAGTTCGGTCCAAAATCAACAGTCTCACGATCCAAATCAGCGAGTAATTCGTCGGTGATCTTGGACATCCTAATTTCGGTGTACCTCATTGCAGCGGGGGAATCGCCGTCAATCGAGCCAAAATTTCCCTGACCATCGATCAACGGATATCGCAGTGAGAAATCCTGCGCCATGCGAACGATCGTATCATAAACAGCCACATCCCCGTGCGGATGATATTTACCAATCACATCCCCAACAACGCGGGCAGATTTCTTATATGGTTTATTGTGAACATTGCCTAAATCGTACATCGCGTAAAGCGCTCGGCGATGCACGGGCTTGAGACCATCTCTCACATCGGGAAGAGCTCGACCTACGATCACACTCATCGCATAATCGAGGTATGCTCCACGCATTTCATCTTCGATATAGACAACAACAGTGCCCTTATCTTGATTTAAATTCTCTTCCATTTTTTACCACCTTATCAAGGCCGAAGCCCAGGTAAAACCGCTCCCAAAGGCTGCCGTTGCCACCAACATTCCTGACTTAAGTCTGCCCACCCGCACTGCTTCATCCAGCCCCAGAGGGATCGTGGCTGCGGTCGTATTACCAAAACGATCAATCGTATTAAAAACCTTCTCAGCAGGTATTCCCAACTGTGAGGCAACCATTTCGTTAATTCTTAAATTCGCTTGATGAAAAACAAATAAGTCCACATCCTCAAGGCTGACTTCATTTGCTGTGAGTGACTCTAATAAAACCTCTGGCATTCGTTTCACAGCATGGACAAAAACAGTTTTACCGTTCATTTTTGGAAAATGTCCAAATTCACTTAACCGTGATGGTGCCAATCGATCTCCCAAATGTCCGTTTCCAGGCTCTGGAACCCAAAGCTCCTTAGCAAATCTTCCGTCTGCGTGAAGATGTGTGGAGTATATTTGCGAACCGCGCAATTCACGCTGACCATCCCCAACACCGATCACAGCGGCTCCTGCGCCGTCTCCGAACAAGACAGCAACATCCCGCCCTCGTGTTGTCCGATCGAGACCTTTCGAATGCACTTCTGCACCCACTAAGAGCACCTTTTTATACATTCCAGTTTTAATGAACTGATCTGCTATGGACAACCCATAGAGAAATCCAGTGCATTGCTGCCGCACATCCAAAGCCGGCACACCATGAATTCCCAATTTATCTTGAAAAAAACAGGCCGTTCCAGGAAACTCATGATCCGGACTCAAAGTGGCAAAAATAATGAGATCAATCTCTTCTTTCCGGACCTGAGCTGCCGCAAGG
>CAINWE010000473.1 GCA_903854365.1 Oligoflexia bacterium | reverse complement strand
CCTGAAGTGGCTGGATAGATTTACTTTTCAAATGGAGCGGGCTAAGGGGCTCGAACCCTCGACCTCCACGTTGGCAACGTGGCGCTCTAGCCAACTGAGCTAAGCCCGCAATTGGAAAAGCAAACTTGATAGACCCGTGTTGTATCGATTTCGACTCGGTCGGTCAAGGGGTTTCTGATAAAATCGTTGAAATTCTTTTTTGGCCGGCTACTATCAAACGTAAGATGAAGATTTATACGAAGGGCGGAGATCGCGGCGAAACTGGACTCCTGGGAGGTGTGAGGGTTCCTAAGGACGATCTTAGGATTCGGACCTATGGAACTCTGGATGAGTTGAATGCCGGGTTGGGCATGGTGTTAGCGGATCCAGGCTTACCCGAGGTTGTGCGGCTTGGATTGAGCCGAGTCCAAGGGGAGTTGTTTCAGATGGGCGCTGAGCTCGCTACGCCCCGGAATCGTCGCGGTTCGACGGCTCTCTTAGAGGAGGTGCACGTGACCGCATTGGAGCGCGAAATCGATGAGATGGAGCAGGTGTTGCCGCCGCTCAAGACGTTTATTCTTCCAGGCGGTGGGATGTCTTCTGCTTTGCTGCATGTGGCGCGCACGGTGAGTCGTCGTGCGGAAAGGGAGTTAGTCACCTTGCATCGGGCCGAGCCCGTGAGGCCTGTGTTGCTTCAGTATTTAAATCGGTTAAGTGACTACCTTTTCGTGGTAGCTCGTTTTCTGAATCACGTTCAAGGCAAAGTCGACACGCCGTGGATTTCACCCTAACGCGGAAGTTGGGTCCGACTCGGTTGGATCAAGGGGGGCCTTGTTGGGAATTCACTGGCAGTCACAGTCGATGGTGAGAGTCATATGTAATATCATGTTCAATTCCGATTAAAAGGGTGAGAATATATTGAGAAATATTGGCCAAAGGATGGCCCAAAATAAAATCAAACAGCTTTTGAACCGTCTTTGAGGGACCCACGGATGAAGGATCGTAAAAATGGGAACGGCAGTCACTTGGATGTCATTTTGGCTGATGAGCCATTAGCACATTCTGGGAGGGAACGCAGGCAGCTTCCAAGAATCAGTCTAGGGACAGAGCAATTTAAGCTGGTAGAGACTGGACGTCTGTTTTCAGTGTTGGATTTGTCTCTGTCGGGCCTAGCTCTTTGGACCGTGGATTCGTCGGATTTGACTGATTTTTCGGTCGGCATGAAACTCGACGGGACACTGAGGGTCAGAGACGAAAAGTTTTTGATTCAAGTCTGCATTAGAAACCTGTCTAGAAACCGAGTGGGCTGCGAGCTCATCGATCCACCTGCCTCTTGGGGGCAGGTACTGAAGAGTTTTTTTGATCCTGAAGTCTTGGGGCGCAGCTTGAAGCCCCTTCCGGCATTAAATCGGAGTCTGCTTTGGTATTTTGGCTTATCGGGGACTCACCTGAGTTTTAAGCGGATGAACGATGGGCAACTGGATCAGCTGACGCTTCGGTTTTTGGACTCCTTAGTACAGTGGGATACCGAACAGGGAATTCGTTCCGGGCGATTAGTGAATTCGGAATGGCCGAGTGAGTCTCAGGGAATTTTTCGATTAGATACTTTATTTTTTGAGCCGGACTCGAGTATGGATAGGGAGAGATTAGAGGTCGCAAAAAAAGTGATCTTGAGTTCTCGCCTGCCCGAAGATGTGAAGAGTTGGGCAGCTCGTCAGTTTTCGAAGTAATTTTTGAGGTCAGACTATGAATCGAAATTTTGCCCTGGAATTTGTTCGTGTGACTGAAGCTGCGGCGCTTGAGAGTGCCCGCTGGATGGGCAGGGGAGATGAGAAAAGTGCCGATTTCGCAGCAGTCGATGCAATGCGGAGGATGCTGAACTCTATCCAGTTTGATGGGACAGTGGTGATTGGGGAAGGTGAACGCGACGAAGCTCCGATGTTGTTTATTGGGGAAAAAGTCGGCAAAGGCGGAGGTCCTAAGCTCGATTTGGCTCTCGATCCTTTGGAAGGAACCACGATTTGTGCGAGTGGGGGCAGTAATTCGCTCGCCGTGATTGCTATTGCAGAAGAGGGTCAGTTTTTGCACGCACCCGATACCTACATGCAGAAAATTGCGGTCGGCCCGGATGCAAGAGGGGTAGTGGATCTTTCGTTAAGTCCTACCGAGAATCTGAGAAGGATCGCAGCCGCCAAGAAATGCCTGCTTGAGGATCTCACGGTGGTCATTTTAGATCGGCCTCGGCATTCGGATTTGATTGCAGAAGTGCGCCAGAGTGGAGCGAGGATTTGGCTCATTGGTGATGGGGACGTTTCGGCAGCGATTGCGACCTGTAAGAAATCAAGCGGTGTTGACGTATTAATGGGAATTGGTGGAGCTCCTGAGGGGGTAATCGCGGCGGCAGCACTCCGATGCATGGGCGGAGATTTTCAAGGTCGGTTAGTGTTTAGGAATGATCTTGAGAAAGACCGAGCTAGGAGAATGGGGATTCAAAATTTGGAGCGGACTTACTCGATTCACGACCTAGCGAGCGGACCTGTGATGTTTTGTGCGACTGGGGTGACTCAGGGCGCGTTTTTAGATGGGGTAAAATTCTCCAGTGGCGGAGCGACCACTCATTCCGTGGTGATGAGGTCCGAGTCGGGGACGGTGCGCTGGATTGAAGCAGAACATCATTTTGATCGGAAACCGAGGTACTAGTTTATGGCACAAGCAGAATTCCGTGAAGTTCTTTTAGTCGATGAGCAGAAGCTTCTCCGGGTGATTTCTCAGTATGAGGCCTATCCTGAGTTCGTGGACGGCTGTCGCTCTGTTCGCGTGCTGAGTCAGTCAAGTTCAGATTTGCTCCGTGTGCAATATGAAGTGACTGTGATGTCCCAAGAGATTACTTACACGCTGGACCATAAGCATGATTTGAAATCGGGACGAGTCGAGTGGTCTCTTGTGGAGAGTAATTTTTTTAAAAAAAATATAGGACGATGGGAAGTGAAATCGGCCGGAGCCGGTAAATCCGATGTGTCCTATTCCATCGAGGTTGAGTTTAAGGTTCCGGTGCCTAGTTTTATTCTGAATCGCTTGGTGAAAGGGAGTTTGGCGGGCATGGTGAAGAGCTTTGAAAAAAGAGCGAACTCGAATCGATGAGCGACGATATTCAATCGAAAGCAGCTGAGCTGATGAAGAAGGTCCTCACTGTCGGAGTGGGGGCGATTTTTCTGACTGAGGAAAGCCTGCGTGGACTGGTTTCTGAGTTTAAACTCCCTAAAGAGCTTTTGATTGCTATTCTTGAATCTGCTAACAAAACGAAGGCAGAATTTTTGAGAAGTTTTTCCAATGAGGTGATTTCGCGAGTGATGGAGAAGGTGGACGTTGCGGAGTTGGTTCAAGAGATGCTGACCCATAACGAAATTCAGTTGGAAATGAATATTCGATTCAAGCCAAAGAAAAAGAAGCAAGCCGATTAGCGCCGGGCTCCTCAGTATCCGGTTGTTACCCTGGTTTCCATAATCGACAGCGTATGAGAAATTCTTTAAGTAAAGTATTATTTTGTGTTTTTTGTTTCATCGGGGCGAGCTCTGCATGGGCTTTACACCACCCACAGTCAGGTCCAGTCTAAGTGGGGCATCTGCCAGCCGGAGAGGCGCCGCCAAGCGCTGCTCAGCTTGCGGAGTGGAGAGCTTCGGCGGTCGCGCGGAATCAGGCTCGCAAGTTGGTGATTCAACAAGTTCAAGGGGCGAATGATTGGGATGCGCGCGAATCGATCATGACTCGAGAGACGACGGTCAGGTACCTTCAATCGTTAAATCGACTCGAGGAGCGCTATCCCCATGCTGTGCCTCTAGCAAGCGGTTACCATTGGGATGCGGCCGCCCGGATCGCTCATTTTCAAACAGAAGTGCGCGGGCCAGAGGCTGATCTCAAAAAAGAAGCGGCTTTTCGCTATATGGCCCAGCCTAGAACTTACGATCCGATGCAGTCCGGATTGAATAGCTGGCAAGTGGAGGCTTTGGCGTGGGTCGCTGCGCAGGATCGTCAGTATTTTGCTACGAAGCAAGATCGACAGGATCGAAAGTGGGGATTCTTAGAGGCTTTGGCAACTTGTCAAAGGGCGCATAATGACTCTTTGCCTGGGGGGGCGATTGATTGGCGCCTTGATGAGGATATGGATCGTCCCACCTGTCAAATGGGGCAATTTAAGCGATTATTAGAGCACTTGGATCAGTTGCATCCGGACGTGCACCTGAATGCGGCTGCCCCGTCGCCGGCCCTGATTACGAATGCGATCTTGGAGACTCACCTAACCTTGGCTCGGGAGATGCCCGCTGCCGATCGGCAGAGAATCTCGCAGGTTCTTGCGGAGGAGGCCGAGTTTGCTGGTGGAGTGGCGGGTGCTTCAGGCGCTGGTGCGAACCATGATCTGGATCACTATCGAGAGCGTCTGATCACTCGTGTTTTGGCAGTGCATCCCGCGATTGAGCGAGATGCTTTGTTGTCGCAGCTCGATCCAGTGATGGAAACGCTTTTGGATCGGGATGAGTGGACCGCGGGTTTTGTGTATCCTCCGGAGTTCAATGCCGAGTTATTGGCGAGTGTCAATCTGGTGCAGCTGCCAGCAGTGACCGCCGCAGATGCAGCTCATTTGCAGGCGGTTCTGGCAGCGCGCGGGCTAGAGACTTCGATTCGCGGTCCGATGCGAGCCTTCCGCATGAGTGACACCCCGGTTACGGTTGGGTTGTATCGAGCCGTGATGGGCGAGTACCCGGATCTGAGTCTCAGCGGTTGGCCGCTGGGTCCGGCAGAAAGGGTGGAGCTGCTGGCACGATGGCAGGCTAATCCTGATCTCCCACTGACGAATACGACTTTAGGAGAGGATCAAGAATTCATTGCAGCTCTGAATACTCAAACCGGGAAACACTTCAGGCTCCCGACAGAGAGCGAAGTGGAGTATGCGATTCGAGGGCGAGATCGACAGGGCGACCAAGCAACGGGTCCCATCGTTGTTACGAGGTATTATTTTGGAGAGAGTGGGGCAGAACTTCGATATCGTGCATGGGTTAATTCTAATTCAGGTGGACATGCTCACGGCGTAAGAGAGTGCTTACCAGGCCGGGTCTTGGCTGATTCTCAAAACTCCTTTGGATTGATTCATCCGATCGGCAATGTCTGGAGCCGAAGCTCCAATGGTGTTCTCCGGGGGGGGTCTTTCAGTAGTTCTGCCGGCTACACTCAGTCGTCTCATCCTGGCGGCAGCCTGACTGAATACCGCTACGCCGATATTGGCTGCCGACTCGTCGAGGACTTGTCGTAGGTTCGTTAACCTGCACGAATTTTCCCAATCTTTTCGACAGATGTCTAATCCGTGGACAGGGGTTTGTTGGGGGTGATTCTTGATGGCTGACGTAAATAGCTGAAATGAAGAGCTGAATTTATAATTTTTTCGATCGTTTTCGCTGGCACTTGTATTGCTTTAGTTGACTCGTGTGGATTGTTGTTGGAGTCCCCAAGTAGAGCGTTTTCGAGAGCTGGGTGATCAGCGAGGAGTGTGCATGTCGGTAAATAAAAAGGGCGAGTCGAAGCTCAGGTTAGTCGATAGGGGTCATGGGTTAGATACCAGTGAGAAAATTGCAGCTTCTATTGTGCAAAACTCAACTCGGCTAGATGGACGAAAAGTAACATCAGGTCGGGTATTGAAGGCGGAAGATCTGCGTCAGGCTGACTCTCGATTTGTTATTTCTCCTTATGTATCAAGCTCGCTCTTAGCTTCAGGGTCGTCATCGCACGAGTCGATCGAGAGCTTGAGGCAGAATTTAAATTCTTTGAGTCAACTCCACTCGAGGCTTCGATTTATGTTGAAGGAGTTGGACGAGCTCATTCACGATTAGGATAGTTTTTATGTCGACTTTCCAATATTTTTGGGGAAGTGTGGGGCCTCTAAGTAGTTTTTTGTATCAGCGAGTGGTTTCGCGTCTCTGATAAAGGTGAACTCACTTTGCTTG
>CAINWE010000472.1 GCA_903854365.1 Oligoflexia bacterium | reverse complement strand
TCACTCCCTTTCGCGGCGGCACTCTCGTCGAGGATCGCGTACTCTATCGACTCCCCTTAGGTCTCCTCGGCAAAGCAGTGGCAGGTTCCTTTGTAAGAAAAGATGTATCCAAAATTTTTAATTACCGTTCGAAGCGAATTCTCGAACTTTTTTCTTGATCGCCTGACGATTCATTGAAATAGTTCGCATATGATTGTCATCGTAGGAGGAGGACTCGCAGGTTGCCTATTGGCCTATCGGTTAGCAACCCTTCCAGTGCCTCCCCCACTCTTGCTCATTGAGTCCTCACCTCATCTCTGCGGAAACCATACCTGGTCATTTCATCAATTAGATCTAGATAAAAAAACATTTGAATGGATTACGCCTCTTCTATCGCATTCCTGGGCTCACCAAGACGTCAGATTTTCGACCACTCACAGACACTTCGATATCCCTTATCACGCAATTCGTTCTGAAGAGTTAGCCCGAAAAATTGATACGCTCCTCGGGCACAGAGTCCGCCTTCGAGAAGAAGTCGAAGAGCTTTGTTCCGATCATATTATCCTTAAAAGCGGCGAAAGAATCGCAGCGCAGGCCGTTTTTGACGCAAGAGGAATGAGACCTGCTTCGGCTAGCTCTTGCGGCTACCAGAAATTTTTTGGACTCGAGATTGAACTCGAGCACCCTCACGACCTTCAAGGGCCTGTGATTATGGACGCCACCTGTGACCAACGCGATGGATTTCGTTTTTTCTATCTCCTGCCCTGGTCGCCCACACGACTCCTCATCGAAGACACCCGATACAGCAACACGCCTGAACTTGACCCGACGGAGATGTCCGAAGAAATTGCTCGATACTGTCATGCCAAGCAGTGGCAGATCAAGTCCATTACCCGCACCGAGAGTGCTGCCTTGCCGATCCCTTTTCGCGAGCCCGACTCAACTTGCACCGTCGGCGGTCCACTTGAAATCGGCCTTCGCGGCGGGTACTTTCACCTCACGACGGGATATTCACTCGGTTATGCTGCCCAAGTCGCGGAGTGTATGGCCAGCCACATCGAGAAAGACCCCCGTTGCGATTCAGAAACTCTCAAAAAACATCTTGAGATTCATAGAAGGAAAATTCATCACGCATCTCGCTTTTTTGCTCTACTCAATCGTATGCTCTTTAAGGCTGCTCTACCTGAGCGCCGATCGCTGATCTTTTCTCGTTTTTATCGCCTTTCCGAAGGCTTAATTTTTCGGTTTTACAGCGGAAACCTTACCTGGAGAGATCAACTCAGAATTCTATCAGGCAAACCACCTGTGCCAATTTTGGCAGCCATGCGGCAAATGAATCCCTACTAATCCACTATGAGCCCAATCAAAAATTCATCACACACTCTCATACCATCCCCGGCCGAACTCGAGGCGCTGCTCGAACTTCAATCGACCTCCACTCACTACGGAGCGTTCGACCAATCCCTCCTCGGCCCTCTCAATGATTTTCTCTCTGGGGGCGGAAAAAAGTTCAGAAGTGAGCTCCTTGAGATCGGATTTCTATTCGGAGGTGGCGTGCTCGACTCAGACCGATATCAGCTCATTGCTGTCGGCTCTCAGATCATCGAGGCCATCCACGCGGGCTCCATGATCATCGATGATATTCAAGATCAGAGCGAGCTCCGAAGGGGAAAACCCACCCTTCATCGTCAGCATGGGGTCGCAATTGAGATC
>CAINWE010000471.1 GCA_903854365.1 Oligoflexia bacterium | reverse complement strand
TTATAAAGAGATCCCCCCCCTTTGTCAAAGGGAAACCTGAACGGCTTACTCGGACAGAAGCGTCAAAAAAGGCTTAATGCGAGTCATGGCTGCGCCTGCTTTTGACATGCGGCAGTGAGGCGGACAACTCTTCCCAGCCACGAGCCATGCGACGACGAAGGACTCGTTCATATAAATTTAATGTGTTGAATAGCCGGTTCTTTCGACTATACCAGGTCTGAACGTGCAATCGTGCTCTATGCCCCATATCAAACCGGATTTCAGGATTTTCTAAAAAAACCCGCAGCTGCCGCTGCAAATCAAAAGCATCGTCGGGACGAACCAGCAAACCAAACTCTTCTTCTCCGACGATTTCCTGAGAGCTCCCGCCGCGCGAAATCAGCACCGGACATTGCATCGCCATCGCTTCGATTGCAACTAAACCAAAGGCCTCTTGTCTAGAGGGCATCACTACCATGTCGAGGGCACTCATCACTTGGGGGATATTATCCTCATATCCTGTAAAAATGACTGAATTCTCAAGCCTAAATTGCCGCACCATCGCCTTCAACTCTTCCAGATGTTGGGAATCAGCCCCTCGAGTTTCTTCACCGACCACCAAGAACTTCAATTGAGACAGGGCATCCCCGTCTTTCACCAGTCCTGCGGCTGCCTTAATAAAAGTAGCCTGCCCCTTTGCGGGATCAATACGGCCCACCAGGCCAATCAGAATCGCTTCAGGATCAACTCCCCAATGACGCCTTTGAGCCAAAGGATCGACTTTGGCCAAATCATATTTTTCGAAATCGAGTCCGAGTCGAATCACTTTTACTTTTCGCTCTTGGATGGCATGAGTTTCTAGAATATTCGCTCGAATTGCCTCACTCACGACTAAAAGAGCATCCACTCGACTGTAAAGAGCCTGGTGAATCAAGTCCCTTTTATTATGATCATTCATAATATGGCGGCTGGCTACCAGCGCTACCATCGGGTATTTCCACAACCACGGAACGATAGACCCCAACAAACTCGTCTGGTGAGTATGAATGAGACAAACTCCTTGACGAATAGCTTGAGCTATCTCGGCACGCAATTTCAGATCACAAAAATTCCGCGGAACAAAGTGAATCGGACGGACCTGAATTTCAGGGAAATTCGCGAGTTTTTCTTGCAGCAGAGACCCCTCATAGCACAGAAACTGAACCGGCCAACCTGCTCGAGCAACATCCGAAGCGTCAGCTACAGCCACTTGCTCGAGGCCGCCCCAGGATTGAGACAAACAAACCACCAAAACTGAGCCGGGCATGACGAAAGTCGACTTAGTTGAGTCCAGGAGTAATCTCCTCCCAAACTAAGTCCGGGGTCATGCCAAGCAAACACTCCAGTTTTTGACCATTGATCCGAGAACACTCATTTCGCTCGCAAGGCCAGCACTCGACGGGATTCACGGAGAGCCTCACCGTCCCTAATCCGATTGGACGGGTTTTGTGGACTCGCCCGGCGCCCCAGATCACTTGAACTCGCGAACCACAGAGTGCTGCTAAATGAGCGAGACCGGAGTCATTGCACACAGAAAACTGCGCTTCCCTAAAAATCTTCCAATAGCTTGAAGCAACTCCCCTGCGGGTCCAATTTTCTAGACGCAGGGAGGAGTCTTGAGCCAATCGCTCGGCCAAGGAGAACTCTGCGCCTCCTCCGACAATCAACCCAGTCCAGGACGTTTCTCGAGCAATTTTTTTAGCCAGTCCGACCCAGTACTCTTCGGGCCACCTTCGAGCTGGGGCCATCGAACCGGGGGCAAGCACCCAATACTTGCCAGACGGCGGCCCAATCGGAACCGCATCGGGCCAGGCTTCCACTGGATCAAACCCAGACAGAACA
>CAINWE010000470.1 GCA_903854365.1 Oligoflexia bacterium | reverse complement strand
TTATTTTTATATTTAAAAAATTGAGTTTAATCATGATTTTTCGCTCCTCATGAGTTCGACTTCTTCAAGATCGTTGGCCTCGCGGGCTATCGGTCGTCAATAGCAAAAGCGGGCTGATTTGGATACTAGGTTTTCGGTTGGGTATTTGAAATTAAAAGAGCGGAGTGAGATTTGGCTCTACGAATTCCCCATCGTGTCCGAGTTCTTGCAGGAAAAGTGCACGAAGCCTTCGGCCGAGTAGCTTGGCGTAATCGTTGTGGATCTTTAAAAAGGGAAACATGAGTGTTTTGTTTTGGAGATTGTATTGATAACGGCCTGGTCCGACGATTTTTAAATTTCCAGCGACTAGAACAGCCCGGCCTTGAGCAACCTGAGTTTCGTAGATCGTCTTCAACTGAGGTTGAACGATTTCAATCAAATTCCACTCGCCTCGAGTCGTTAAGGTGTATTCATAAGTTTTTCCAGGATCCAGAGCGTGGAGAGAGTGCAGGATCTTGATGGAATGTTTGTCTTCGTTGAGTTGTTCTGGAGGTGGTAGATAGCAGTGAGCGCCGGGACCGAATACGTTCAGGCGCGCCAATTGAGTTTGGGACAATCGCTGGGGATGGATCTTGAGTTTGCATTGGGCGCTTTTCATGTTCCTCTGTAGAGATTGAACCGAATCTTTCAGATAGTCTAATTCATTCTGGGAAAGAACTTGCGCTAGGCTTGAGTCCAGGTCGTGGGGCTGGATTCTCAGCAGTTTTTGCGTGATCTTGGGAGTGTCTTGCAGATACGTTTGCACCGAAACTGAATCAAGGCAATGAAAGTCAGAATGAAACGAGTTCCCGTTATCGATTGCTACGATTCGATTGAGGTGGGGCAGGAACAGGGTATTGTCGAGTTTGCGGTCGCTGTTTCCAATGAGGTGGTCTAGGTAGGCCAACGCTGGGAAATGAGGGGCTAGGATGATCTCGGGCTTGGCAGTTTCGGCATTCTGCATGAAGACTTGCACCGTTCCGGGGATACCGTCGATTTCTCGGAAGACCGTCATTGGGACTAAATGAGTATCGAGCAGGAGGTCGTCGAGTAAAAAGGCAGCAACCTCAGCATTTGGATTCGACCAGGGCATGTCGGGGTTAGATCGTCCGTCCTTAAAAACACCTTCGACTCCTCGATTGAAAATCAGATGTTTTTTAGGGACAGTCCCTCCAAGCTGTTTCGGGCTCACCGTGTAGTTTCCCTCCGATAAAATGGCTCTTAGCTCCTCCTTGAGGCGCTGGGACTTGCGTGAATCCTCCGGCTGCCCCGTCTCAGCATAGAGCCAGATGGCTTCTTGAAGCTTTCCTTGGCTTTCGAGTAACGGGGCGTCCTGTTCGAGATTAGGATTCTGGTTGTGTGTGCTGGTTGAGGTGGGACGCTGAGCAAAGAATGACCTAGCCTGGACTGCTACTTGGGGGTCAATCTCGCAATGGGAGAATTTGCCTTCCCAAAGGTGTGCCGGAGTAAGCCGGGCCGATTTTGAGTCAGAGGATAGAGTGAGGCTGGGTTGTTGAGAAGGATTGCTCTTGATTTGGGGTAAAGGATGCGTAGTGAGCTTCCCACGGGGAGGGTTAGGCACTTCCGGGCCACCCATTTGCAGACCGCTTTTTTGGGTGCAGCCCGATAGTAAATGAGATCCGAAAAAGATTGCTGAGAGTGAAAAAATTCGGAACAGCCTTTTTGATATCATAAACTAACTCAAGCTATTGAAGCGATCCAGGCCTCATTCAGGTAAGGCTTACGGACGCACGATTTATACTAGCGGCTTTATAGCATATTAATATTTAAATTATAATTGAAAAATACATCTCAGACTCTCTTAATAGATTGCTTAAAAATATCAACCTGGAACTCGCTCGTTGACAGTTGGAAGTTGAGATTATAAATTCATTCCGTTGTGACTTAAATCACTTGGGGGACGGCTATGAAAAAGTTCGTATTTTTGGCCTGGACTTTGGTATTCTTTTTGAATAGTGCGTTTGCTTTGAATGAGCAGGACCAGATTCGAGCAAAGGCAGGAGATAAGAACCTGTCGCATGCAAAGCTCGATGGAGCGAACCTCTCTAAAGCCAATTTGCAAGGCGCTAAATTAAGAGGTGCCAATTTGCAGCGGGCGAACCTTCGCAAGGCAAATTTGCAGGGTGCAAACTTGCGTGGAGCTAGTGTCAGGGCTGCAAATCTCTGGTCTGCGAATTTGCAAAGAGCGGATTTCGAGGGGGCTGACCTGACTCAGGCCATGCTTTTTGCCGCGGATCTTAGGGCTGCCAAATTGCAAGGTGCAAAGCTGCAGGGTGCGAATCTGAGATTGGCGTTCATGCAAGATGTGAATTTGGTGGGAGCTAATTTATCAGGCGCGAATCTGAGCGGAGCGACCTTGAGTGGAGCGATTCTCCTACATGCGAATTTGAGTGAAGCAAATCTGGCAGATGCTCAGTTCGGGGAGGTTTATTATGATAGCGCTACGGTTTGGCCGGCAGGGTATACGCCGCCTCCATCCGGCTCCCCCGCTTCTCTCCTACAGCGGCTACGCGCGCTCAAGTAACGTGATTGAGTGGCGCTTGCCAGGCTTCGAAGGCGGAGGTGGAGTCGTTCTGGTGCTGAGATTTACCTTACTTAAAGGCTCCGGTTATGTTAAGATTCCGGCCATTCGAGGGTAGGTGTACCATGGCCTCAGTCAATCGTGGAATGTCCACGTCAGCTCATTCGGTTGGTAGTTTGGTGAAGAAGATCTTGGTGAGGTATCCGGACTTGGGTTCGCACGAGATGATTCAAGTCATTCGAAAGGCGACGCGAACTCGCGGAGTTTCCGCGGGCGAGTATGCCTCGGCCGAGTTTGTGGATGAGAAAATAGCCATGCAATTGGCTGCAGATTTCGTGAAAAATTTAAAAGTTTAGAAAAAATATGATCAGTACATCAGATGTCAGTCTTAGTTACGGCAGTCACAAGCTTTTTACCGACGTGAATATAAAGTTCGTCCCAGGAAATTGCTATGGGTTGATTGGTGCGAACGGAGCAGGAAAATCTACTTTCCTCAAGATTTTGTCAGGTGAAAACACGTCCTATACCGGCTCGGTGAGTGTGACTCCTGGGGAGCGAATTTCGTTTCTGCGTCAAAATCATTTTCAGTTCGATGACGTCGAAGTGCTTCAGACGGTAATTCTAGGTCAGCCCCAATTGACCGAAGTCCTTAAAGAAAAGGAAGCTCTTTACACTAAGGCCGACTTCACCGACGCAGATGGAGTTCGAGCAGGGGAGTTAGAGTCGCTTTTTGGCGAATTGGGAGGCTGGGAGGCGGAGAGCGATGCGGCAACTTTGCTGGCGGGTCTCGGCATTCCAACGGACCTTCATGGCAAAAAGATGCGGGAACTTCGAGACACTGAAAAAGTGAAGGTCCTTCTCGCTCAAGCGCTTTTTGGGAGTCCCGATATCTTGTTGCTGGATGAACCCACCAATCATCTCGATATTAGTGCAATTCGATGGCTAGAAGATTTTTTGGCGGAATATCCTAAAACGGTCATCGTAGTTTCGCACGATCGGCATTTTTTAAATCAAGTATGTACTCACATGGCTGATATTGACTTCGGCAGAATTCAACTCTATCGAGGTAATTATGACTTTTGGTATGAATCTAGTCAGTTAGCCTTGAAGCAGATGCAAGAAAAGAATAAAAAAGCCCAGGAAAAAGCGGAAGAGCTTAAGAACTTCATTGCACGATTCAGCGCTAACGCCTCTAAGTCCAGGCAGGCGACTTCTCGAAAAAAACAGCTAGATAAACTTTCCATTGAAGAAATTAAGCCCTCTACACGCAAATATCCGTTCGTTTCGTTTAAGGCTCAGCGTGAAGCCGGAGATCAGCTCCTTCGTGTCGAAAACCTATCCAAGGTCATCGATGGTACGCTTGTTTTAGATCGCGTCAGCTTTAGTTTGAAGAAGGGTGATAAGGCTGTTTTTCTGGGGGATACTGAGTTAGCTGTGAGTGTCCTTTTTGATATCTTAGCCGAAGAGATGGCCCCGGATAGTGGAACGGTACGTTGGGGTATCACGACTTCGCGATCCTATTTCCCAAAAGATAACTCAAAGTATTTTGATGGGGCAGACCTGTCTCTGATTGATTGGTTGAGGCAATATTCCCCCGATCAAAACGAAAACTTCGTGCGTGGCTTCTTGGGGCGAATGCTCTTCTCAGGAGATGAAGCCACCAAAAAGACCAAAGTCCTGTCGGGGGGAGAGCGCGTGCGGTGCATGCTGGCGCGAATGATGTTGAGTGAGTCGAACGTGTTGATCCTCGATGGTCCGACGAATCACTTGGACCTTGAGTCGATTACGTCAGTGAATCAGGGTTTAGCTCGATTTCCTGGAACAGTACTCTTTTCATCCCACGATCAGCAGTTCATTCAAACGGTTGCCACCCAAGTGATTGAAGTCGGTGTGAGTGGGATTCGTCAGCATGAGATGCCTTACGAAGAGTTTATGGCCAAGGTGTAGCTCTCGTGAGTCTCGAACGAGGCTTCTCCTATTCGTCTAGGTGTGTCTTCTGCGAATGACGACGAGGTGAAATAAGGCAACCCATCTTCCTAGTGGTGATAGCAAAGCATCAAAAGCTTTGATGAAGGGTACTGTCCAGTTTGGCACGAGCTGATAAAAATTCAACCCGCCTGAGAGTAGGTAGCAGAAGGTTTGACTTAAAGTTTTCGTTTCGACGATTTCGAAATCAGGAAATTGCTTTTCAAATCTCGCACGATCTCGATGAAAGACGAGGTAAGAAAGCGCTTGATTAGCTCGACCCTTTGTTTCGGTAAGCTCTGGATTGCTCCAGGACTGTTGGGTCATGTCAAAGTCTTCACAATCATGAAGGTTTCTAAAAATAGTTCTAGCTAATAGTCCAAAATAGGGTTCGATGAGGATAACGCCGCCGCCGGGAGTAATAACCCGCCTCATCTCTAAAAAAAATGCTTCAGCACTCGGAAAATGATGGAAACAGTTAATCCCATAGAGGGCTCGGAGAGTTGAATCCTGGAAGGGGGTTTGCGTCGCATCAATGACCTGATCCAGGTGTTCTGATTGCTTCACGTCACTGACAATTACGTCAGGATACAGGGACTTGATAAAGCTAGTTCCAGCGCCGACTTCTAAGCGAAGCCCATGACCACTGAACCAACGCTCATCCATGCGGCGGATGAGTCGATAAAAATCCACAAATACGCTGCGCATCATTGGCTTGGACTGAAGGATCTCTCGGTGGAGTATGAGGCATTCGTCGCTATACGGATCGACTCCCTGCAAGCGTGGATCCCTGAGTGTGGTGATGAGCTTCTTAAATGCTTTCATTCTTTCCTTTCTTCGTGGTGCAAGGTGGGAGTCGCTCTGCATGAGTGCGCCGTCGACCTCATTAGGGGTTAAGACGTAAGGAATAGATTATTTACACTGGCTTTTCGATGCGACCGTCTGGATATTTTGCAAATCGCTCGAGCTCAAGTCCGTGAACCATGTCGTGTCGATCCCACGACCATCCTCCGAATTGAGTTTGGTGGTAATCCTGCATGGTTTGTAAGATTTCCGCTTTTGTATTCATCACGAAGGGGCCATACTGGGCCACGGGTTCGCCGATTGGTAGAGCTTGCAGAATTAAAATCTCAACCACCCCTTCGATGGCCGCGATTCGAGTCCGTATTCTAGTATCGAGGTTGAATCCAGATGTGTTGGCAACTTCAGTCCCATTGATTGATATTTTTTCGCCTGAAAAAAAATAGAGAGATCGGGCGACTGGCGCTTCTACCGTTGGAAGCTCAATCGCTCCGCCGGGATTGAGCTTGAGAACTAAGATCATTACTTCACTGTTATGATCTGCTGCCCAGCTATCGGGCGGCGGCGAAATTGCTTTGAGTCCTGCAAACTCCCCAGCGATGACAGTTACTTCGCCCTTGCCTTCGGGGAGCTGCAGTTTAGGGATTTTCTCGTTCCAAAACATTTTAAAGGCCGGTGCGACCATTTTGGATCTTCGAGGCAGGTTGAGCCAAATCTGAAAAAGTTCGACGTGATTTTCTTCTTCTGTTTTGAGGAGCGGAAACATCTCCGAGTGCTGCACTCCGCCACCCGCAGTCATCCACTGGACATCTCCTTCGCCGTAGCGTCCTGCTGCACCCATCGAGTCAGCATGGTCGATATAGCCCCGACGTACGATCGTGATCGTCTCAAAGCCTCGATGGGGATGAACAGGGAAGCCTGGGACGGTTTCTCCGTGATACATGCGAAAGCCGTCTTTGATGGTAAAGTCCTGGCCGAGATTCCGACCCACTAAATAGTCAGGAGACGGACCGAGTTGCCCATTACCTTTGGGAAAGTAGTCGTCGTGATGGGCGCAAAATAGGAATGGCTCTTGCGTCGGCCAATGAAAATCCAATGGGAATTGATTGATGACTGGAGGTTTTTGAGACATGTCTGAATTTTAAGCTACCTGCGATTCTTAGTCAAACCTAGGATTAACGGGTGGACCGCGCTTGGTCAAACTGCTTGAGCTAATGACGTCAGGCTCAATTTATCGCAGAATTATTAACGGTATGAAGATCATGGATTCTCCCTCAATTCTGCGCTTGTGGTATTCCAAGTTGCAAGTGACTCGCGTTTTTCAGTAGATCTAGGTTGGGGTTCCCCCGCGCTTGAGCGGCGCTATTCGGGTTGAGCCAGGGTCCAACGGCGCTAGTCTGTTCGACCTGGGTGAGCGGAATGAAGCTCTGGGAGTCGCTGTCGCCGGTAATCACGCCATATGGCGCATCTTTCGGATTTTTATTGATGTTCGCTTGGATCGGTTGTGTGAGTAGGTCTTCCGCCCTGACTAATGTATTACGGGTGGTTTCCTGGAGTTGACCCAAAGGCATTGGAGCTGGGCAAAAGCGACAGTTTTTGCTTTCCTGATCGTGGACTCGAGCGGGTCTGCCTTCGGAAGTCTGTCCCAAGGTTGCATAGGAATTTATCGTCAATAATAGAGGTATTAGAAACAGGCTAAATGAGGTCATTTTCTAAATCCAAAAATTTAGTTTAACTACACGGCTGTTTTGACGTGCAGTCCGATTTTAGGCTACGCGGAACATCCAGTAAATGACCCTTTTTGTCAAGGTTTTCTTCGGACTTGCTGAATTGGCGTTTGATTTAGGCTTCTGTGCCGTGAAATCGTTTTACGATAGTTTCTCGGAGTTTTGAGTCTATTGCGCTTCTTTTTTCTATCGTAATGAGGAAGGCGGGTGATTCGTCCTCTAGAATAGAGAATTCGGTTTTTTTGCCAAAAACTGCATAGAAATTTTATTGAATCTAAATCGTGTAAAATAAGAGTTGTGCGCTACTCTTTTGAATTGGGCATGTCAAGTCATGAATAAGGAGCGTTCTCGTTGAATGCCTTGATCCAATTGGAAAGAATTCACTCTGAGACAAGCTGTCTTGAGTTTCACTCTTACTATCATGCAGAAGAGAACGGAAAAAAGGCTTTCATGGAATTTGACAAATTGTAAGGTTAAGTGTAGCCACGATTTTGTGGGAAATCATTCAATCATGACTAAAATTAAGTTTCTTAAAAAGTGTTCTATTATTTTCCTGATCCCTTTAGGAATTCACGAGGGATTAGCAACCATCAGTGGTCCTCCGCCACAACAAGAACCTCAGGCATTTTCAAATAGCGCTGCGTCCAATCCGAATAGTACGAGCTTAATTCCTCCATCTCAGGCGAGCGCTCCTCCGCCTTCCTCGAGTGCCTCCCGTTCCTACCAGAACATACAAGAAGCAAGGCAGGGGCAACTCGAATCGACTGCGGCAGCTATTTGCCAAGCTCATTCGTCCGTTTTGTCCGGTTTTTCTGCTAACACTCATTCCTACTCTTCTTCGAACTCTGGCCTTGGGGCTGGACTGGCTCACTTTGCAGGTGAGGCTCCCGATGAAGAGCGATGGTTCACACGAAGGAGCGCTCTCGCCTGTTTTCAACGCTACCTCGACCTCATGGGGCGACGCTATCAGGAGGTCTTAGGTCGAACTGATAATTTGACCTCCCCTGACCGAAACCCCCTGATGTCTGAGGCGATGGGTTTGCGGAACCTAGGCAGTACGTGCTATGCGAACTCAGCTCACGTGCTTCTCTGGGCAATGAATCTTCGACCCCACGTGGCCCACCCTCATGCAGCGGCCGGAGCGGCATTCCCCCTGAGCCAAAATCCTCAGAACGGATCATCAGAGGACCTTGGGCTTGCAACTCGGGCTGTTATGGAAGGCTTTGAGAATTATCTTCGCTCCCAGCGTTCACCCCTCAATCCTCAGGGGTACCTCGATCGAGAGCACCCTCTTTTGGGCTACCAACACGATTCGGCTGAGTATCTGTACCGAGTTCTAGACCTTCTAGAATCAAATCCAAACGATACGAATCTTGCGGGATCTTTTCGAGTTGCTACTCGCAGTGTCCTTTCTGACGGACGCACCAATGCGCTTCAAGAAGGTCAAGACGAACGGAGTCGTTGGCTGCTGCCTCTTTTTGGGATACAAGGGGAGCCTACTTTACAAGAGTTGCTTGACTCGGAGCTAGCGCCTCAGTTTGCAGAAAATATTCAGTGGGATGGGGACCCTTCCGTCCGCCTCAATGGCCATCGACACATCTATATCCTCCAAAATGGCAATCTTCCTCGAGCGACCCTGCTTCAAGTTAACCGTTTTGCCCCAGATGGTTCAAAAATCACCCGCAGAGTCTCGGTGAATTCCGTCGTGAAGTTTCGCTATCATGAATCAGTTGATCAACTTCAGGATCCACCTTCCGAGCATAGTCTCCGGCTCAAAGCCGCGCTCGTTCACCATGGCCAAGGCCTGAACTTTGGGCACTATTCAACTATTCTTCGTCACCAAGGCCAATGGTTCCAGCATGATGACTCATCCGTCATTCGAATCGACGCACGAACCGCATTTGAGATCATGAGTCGGGATGGGTACGTCTTTCTCTATGATTCAGATGCGCTCGAGGACGCTGCTCTACCGTCAGTCTCCCATCGAATAACCGTCTCATCCTGATTCGAATCTAGGACCAATTCGTCTTGGTGCGGTACTCACTGAACGGTCTATTTGAGTTTCAGAAGCAGAAGTTCAGTCGGGCGTATTCTCTACAGTGTTTTTTT
>CAINWE010000469.1 GCA_903854365.1 Oligoflexia bacterium | reverse complement strand
GTGTCGAACTGTGGAACCGCCTGTTCTAAAGATCATCCCCCAAGGCATTGTGGTTGCTCTTCCGTAGAGCTCTCCGTTAATGAAATTACCAAGGCGTCCCATAGCCAATCCAGTAGGAGCGGCTAACGACATAGCATCGGCTAAATTCCAGAAAGGGATTTTATTTTTTCTGGAAAATATGATGGCTGCAACAATACTACCTAGTAACCCCCCATGAAAAGAAAGTCCCCCTTTATAGGTTTGAAATAACCAAACAGGATTTTGGACGAAAGTATCAAAATCATAAACTAGGCAATAAATAATTCTTGCTCCAATGACAGCGCCTACTAAAAGCCAAATTCCGAAATCATCCATTTGTTCTTCGCTGAACTTAAATCGCTCTTCTCTAGCGAGACGTTTCAAAATTGTTCTTCCCAAGAGAAACGCCCCTACATAAAGAAGGGAATACCAAGTGATCTGGAAGGGGCCCCAAAGATGAAAAATAACAGGATCGATTTGTGGATGGTGTAATGCCATAGCCATATAGTCTAATAAAATTTATTTATTGTCTATAAGAAACATCATTATTTTACGCTCGCTGAGATTACATAAGGGTATAATTGATTTATGAAAACAGTGGCGATTGGAGTTGGAGGAAGGTTTCATTCCGATTTTATGCTTCGGGCTTTTTCCTCTCTTGGCTACTCACCCAAAATTTTAACTTCACTCCCCAAAAATAGATTTGATATTTCTGAAGCCTACATTCAGAATTGTGTTTGGCCAGAAATGATATTTAGGCTATCGCAAAGAATGGGGTTTGACTCATGGGGTGACTCAACCAAAATGAAGTGCTTTGTGAATTTTGTTTCCAGTGAAATTTTAAAAGCTCCCTCAGATATTTTTGTGGGCTGGTCTTCTTTTTCGTTAGAGACTCTGCGGAAAAAGCCAGCTCAAGTTCATATTCTCATGCGAGATTCCTCTCATATACAGTTTCAGTACGATTTATTGAAAGAGGAATATGAGAATTTTGGATTCCGATTTCCTAATCGAGATTTTTGTTTGAAAAGAGAACTAGAAGAATATGAATTAGCAGATCGAATTTGGGTCCTTTCCCATTTTGCTAAAAAAACTTTTATCGACCAAGGAGTTGAATCCAATAAAATAGATGTGCTGCCTTTAGGAGTCGATTTAAAACGATTCTTTCCTCTCGAGAAATTTCCTGAGACTTCTCCTCTTAGAGTTGTTTATTTTGGTACCTTGAGCTTTAGGAAAGGGGTTCATTATCTTTTAGAAGCCACAAAAGATTTTTCCCCTAAACGGATAGAACTCAATCTCATTGGATCGATTGAGCCAGAGTTTAAAAGCACACTCGTCAGATACTCCCATTTTAACTATCAGAAATCACTGCCTCAACGTTACTTGGCCCAGGAAATACGTAAACACCATGTGTTTGTTTTGCCTACTTTGGAAGATGGTTTTGGGCAAACTCTCATTCAAGCGATGGCCAGTGGGCTAGTTCCCATAACAACTACCCATTGCGGTTCTGCGGATTTTGTTTCCTTAGAACAGCAGAATTGGCGGATTGAACCTCGCTCCTCAGAGCAAATTAAGACTCAACTCGAAGGATTGATTTCCTCACCGGAATTATTCAAAACCCTCAGATCTCAATCGATTCGTGAGGCCCAGAACCTCACCTGGGCTCAATATCAGTGCCATCTGGGACATTTATTGTCACTTTTGCCAGCTTGATACGATTCTTAACGATAATTTGAAATTCTACATATTGCGTTATTAGGCCGATTTGGTAAAATCACTCACCGAATAACTTAATTCTATCCATGGAGGTTCCTTTGCGTTTTCTAGTAGTATCGCTCTCTTTATTAAACTTAGTGACTTATTCTGCTGAATTGCGAGCCGAGTCGGTGACAGGACCCGTTTTAGCTGCGCAGGGAAGTTTTACAACTCAAAGTGAAAGCCAAATTTTAGGATCTGTTGAAGTTCGACCTACTTACATGT